>JAAXUM010000109.1 GCA_013336025.1 Chlorobiaceae bacterium | reverse complement strand
TCGTCAATAGCTCGGATCTCCAGGAAGCGATTATCGAAGAAGGTGACTTCAAAATCACCCTCAGGCGCCATCCTGTAGCCGGTTTTAACTACCAGCTACCCGCAGCGCCACTCAATATAGCGCATCCCGCAATACAGTCGGAAACTTCCCGGGAAGTTTTCACACCTGCTCCTGAGATTGTCGTGGCACCGGCAGCAAGCCCGAAACCTGAACCGATGTCCGGACTGATTGATGTCTGCTCACCGATTGTTGGCACATTCTACCGCTCATCATCTCCCGATTCACCGGCTTTTGTCAATATCAATGATACCGTCAATAAAGGTGATGTGCTGTGTATCATTGAAGCCATGAAACTCATGAACGAAATAGAGGCGGAAATGTCCGGCACAATCGTGGAAATTCTTGTTGAAAACGGACATCCGGTCGAATACGATCAGCCGCTGTTCCGCATCAAACCATAATCATTCATCGCTATACACCTTGTTCAAGAAAATACTTGTCGCGAACCGCGGTGAAATTGCATTGCGCATCATGCAAACGTGCCGTGAAATGGGAATCAGTACGGTTGCCGTTTACTCTACCGCCGACGCTGAATCCATCCATGTCAAATATGCCGATGAGGCTGTCTGCATCGGGCCTGCACTCTCACGGGAGAGCTATCTGAACATCCCTCGCATCATTGCGGCTGCTGAAGTTACAAACGCTGATGCTATTCATCCAGGGTATGGATTTCTTGCTGAAAATGCTGATTTTGCTGAAGTTTGCTCATCAGTGAATATCAAGTTTATTGGTCCTACAGCTAAAATGATCAATCAGATGGGCGACAAGAACACTGCCAAAGCAACGATGATTGCTGCCGGTGTTCCAGTTGTTCCCGGAAGCCAGGGTCTGGTTACTGATCTTGCTGAAGCCATTAAAACAGCTGAAAAAACAGGTTATCCTGTTATCATCAAACCTACTGCCGGCGGTGGCGGAAAAGGAATGCGTGTCGTTCATGAAGAAAGTCAACTTGACAAAGCACTGAACACTGCTCGCAGCGAGGCTGAACAGGCATTTGGCAACAGTGGCGTCTATATTGAAAAATTCCTTGAAAATCCACGCCATGTTGAAATTCAGATTCTCTCTGACCAGCACGGCAATACCATACACCTTGGCGAACGCGATTGTACGGTACAGAGAAGGCACCAGAAACTGATCGAGGAGACACCATCTCCTGCTGTTGATGACGCATTAAGGAAAACAATGGGAGATGCTGCTGTTGCCGCTGCGGCCGCAATAAACTATGAAGGAGCCGGAACCATTGAATTTCTGCTTGACAAGCACGGAAAGTTCTTCTTTATGGAGATGAATACAAGAATTCAGGTTGAACATCCCGTTACCGAAGAGCGATATGACGTCGATATCGTTCGTGAACAGATTCTCATTGCTGACGGGCAATCGATTGCAGGACGAACATTTACTCCCAAAGGTCATTCTATTGAGTGCCGCATCAACGCAGAAGATCCGGATCATCTTTTCCGCCCCTCACCAGGACAGCTCCAGGTCTTTCACACTCCCGGCGGCCACGGCGTAAGAGTTGACTCGCATGCATATGCAAGTTATGTCGTACCATCCAATTACGATTCGATGATCGCCAAACTTATCGTCACAGCTCATACAAGAGATGAAGCCATCGCAAGAATGTCGCGTGCGCTTGATGAGTTTATCGTGCTTGGCGTCAAAACCACCATACCCTTCCACAAGCAGGTTATGCACTCAGCTGTCTTCCAGAGCGGCGTGTTCGATACGAGCTTCCTCGAATCTTTTCGATACGAAAAAAGTGTTTGATCAAACAGAAGCGGGCAATAAAAAAGGGTTACCTCCTGAGGTTGCCCTTTTTTATTGCCCGCCAAAATCCTGATGTTATTCTGAACTGCCTCATCCCGGTATGACGTCGCATGAATCTTCGGTTTTGCACAAAAAAAAGGGCCGCATCATGTTTTGCATTATGATGCGGCCCTTTTTAATCCCGAAACAGCCTCAATCAGATACCGCTGTCGGTTGACGCATCTTCTGATGCATCATTACCAGCCTGTTCGACACTCTCTCCGATTAACGAAAGAGTCCGATATCTCTTCAATCCGGTACCGGCAGGTATCAATTTACCGACAATAACGTTCTCTTTCAGACCGGCCAGATAGTCAATCTTTCCAGCAACTGCGGCATCGGTAAGAACCTTTGTGGTTTCCTGGAACGAGGCTGCTGAAATAACGCTTTCAGTCTGCAATGCAGCACTCGTAATGCCGAGCAGTACCGGATGTGACGTGGCCTGGAGAGCCGGCTCAAAAGCAACAAGATTTTTGGTGTTTTTACGTAACTCCCGGTTAAGCTTGGTAATGTCCCGTATTTTATAAAGCTGCCCTTCCTGGATTCTCGAAGGAGCATCGCCTTTTTCAGTCACCCTCACCTTTTCTGCGACATTTTCGTTTGCCTCGACAAATGCACTTCTGTCAATAAGGTCTCCCGGCAACAACTCTGTATCCCCCGGCTCCTCAACTCGCACTTTCTGCAACATCTGACGAACGATAACCTCAAGATGCTTGTCGTTAATCTCGACACCTGCATTTATCTGATAAACTTTCTGTATTTCGTTTACCAGATACTGCTGTACAGCATTCGGGCCCTGAATACGAAGAATGTCCTGTGGTGAGACAGCTCCATCTGTCATCGCATCACCGGCTTTTACTTCATCACCTTCATTGGCAAGAACATGCTTGCCGACCTGCACATAGTATACTTTCTCTTCACCGAAATCGTTTTTCACCTTGATCTCCTTACTGCTTCTGCGCTGTGAACCGAAACTGACATAACCATCAATTTCACTCACAATAGCCGGATCTGAAGGAATACGGGCCTCAAAAAGTTCGGTGACTTTCGGAAGACCTGCCGTAATGTCTCCTCCGGCACGGTCAAGGTTTCTCGGTACTTTGGCAATGATATCGCCAGGTACAATCTTCTGCCCGTCTTCGACATAGAGATTTGACTTGATCGGCACAGGATAGTTTTTGCGCACTTCGCCACTCTCATCTATAATGAGAACTCTCGGCTCACGAGTCTCGTTAGCCCTCAGTTTTGAGCGCCAGTTGATAATGGTATGCTGTGCAAAACCGGTCTGCGGATCAACCTCTTCCTTATAGGTGACACCTTTTTCTATATCGGCAAACTTTACCCGGCCATGCAGCTCGGCAATAATCTGGGTGCTGTTAGGTTCACTGCTGAACAGCACCTGATCCTTTTTGACAAGAGCTTTGGCGATGCAATGCAGATGAGCACCATGCGGAACAACATATCGCTTCAGTATTTTACCGGAATCAGGATCAACAATATTTATCTTGCCGTTTTTCTGAACAACAATGTTTCTGATCTCCTCAACACCATCTTCGGTAATAGCGCTGTGCTCGACGGTCTTGAGATCTTCGAACTCAAGCTGCCCTTCATAGAACGCCTTTGTCTCGGTTTCCGATATACCGCCCTGCGCCGTACCGCCCTGGTGAAAGGTACGAAGCGTCAACTGCGTGCCAGGCTCACCGATTGACTGTGCTGCAATAACTCCAACAGCTTCGCCGATTTCAACAATCTGGTGTACTGAAAGGTTAGTACCATAGCATTTTGAGCAGATACCAATCTTTGACTCACAGGTAAGAACCGATCGGATTTCAGCTTCCTCAACGCCTGCGGTTTCCTGAATAAGATCACCAAGTTCTTCGGTAATGATCTCACCGGCCTTAACGATCACATTGTTATTAAGCGTATCGTAAATGTCTCTTGCTGCAACACGTCCTCTGATTTTTTCACGGAACTTGATCTGTCCGCTTGTCTCTTCCTCAATATTGCGATAAACATGCAGCCCACGGGTCGTTCCACAGTCTTCAATGGTAACAATGACATCCTGTGCAACGTCATGCAGTCGCCTGGTAAGGTATCCTGCGTCAGCTGTTTTCAGTGATGTATCGGAAAGACCTTTACGGGCACCGTGTGTTGAAATGAAATATTCAAGAACCGTCAATCCTTCCTTGAGATTCGAAATAATAGGGTTTTCAATAATCTCTCCAGGCTGGCCTGACATGGATTTCTGGGGACGGGCGATCAAACCTCGCATACCGGTCAACTGTCTTACCTGCTCACGGGAACCTCGGGCTCCGGAATCAAGCATCATATAGAGAGGATTAAATCCCTCCCTGTCCTTTTTCAGCTTCTGGTAGGACTCTTCCGCCACGATATTGGAGGTTTTCTGCCAGACATCAACAATCTGATTATATCGTTCGTTGTCTGTCAGCGTTCCTCTGTTGTACTCCTTGACAACCTTCGTACTGTCTTTCTGGGCATTCTTGATATGGCGCACCTTCGTATCAGGCACAATGGCATCGGAAAGGCCAACTGAAAGTCCGCCTTTCATGGCATAGTGGAATCCGACCTCTTTGATATTATCGAGGAATTTTGCTGTTTCGACATTGCCAACGTCACTGCTCAAACGACCAATCAGTTCCTTTGCTACTTTTTTATCGATGACTCTGTTGATAAAACCGATCGAGTCAGGAACATGCTGGTTAAAAATCACCCTGCCAACGGTGGTCAACAGAATTGTCTTCTTTTCAAGCTGTGATTTCAGCCATGTATATTTTTCAGACTTTGGATCTACTATGGTATCAAGAACACGAAGTGGATCGAATTTCTGATCGACGGTGCCATTAAAATGAACGAATATCTGTGCATGAAGGCCGATCCGATCTTCATTGTATGCGATAAGTACATCTTCATGGCTGTAGAATATCCGTCCTTCTCCCGGATCGCCCGGCCGCGACTTGGTAAGATAGTACATGCCGAGTACCATGTCCTGTGAAGGCACCGTTACGGGCTTTCCGGACTGCGGAAGAATAAGGTTATGCGATGAAAGCATCAAAAGTGCTGCTTCAAGCTGTGCTTCCTGGGAGAGCGGCACATGAACAGCCATCTGGTCACCGTCAAAGTCGGCGTTGAAAGCGGTACAAACCAGCGGATGAATCTGAATTGCCTTTCCCTCGATCAGCACAGGCTGAAATGCCTGAATGCCAAGACGGTGAAGCGTCGGCGCCCTGTTCAGCAGAACAGGTCTTCCATCAATGACTTTTTCGAGCACATCCCAAACCACCTGATCTTTCTTGTCGATCAGTTTTTTGGCAGATTTAACTGACTTTGCAATACCCCGCTCTACAAGCCTGCGGATAACAAATGGCTGAAACAGCTCAATGGCCATACTTTTTGGCAAACCGCATTCGTGCAGTTTAAGCTCCGGACCGACAACAATAACGGAACGTCCGGAATAGTCAACCCTTTTACCGAGCAGATTCTGACGGAAACGGCCCTGTTTGCCCTTTAATGCATCGGAAAGAGATTTCAGCGGTCGATTGGACTCTCCCGTTTTCACGGCATTTGCCTTGCGTGAGTTATCGAACAGCGCGTCTACTGCTTCCTGAAGCATCCTCTTCTCGTTTCGGAGAATAACCTCCGGGGCACGGATGTCAATTAATTTTTTCAGTCGATTATTACGAATAATCACCCTTCTGTAAAGATCATTAAGATCGGAGGTTGCAAACCTTCCACCTTCAAGAGGAACAAGAGGGCGAAGCTCGGGAGGGATAACGGGAACAACCTCCATAACCATATACTCTGGCTTGTTGCCTTCAAAGACATAGGGCTCGGGCAGTTCATCTTCAGGAAAAAGCCCGACAGCTTTCTTTCTTGTTTTCTTGTGCGGCTCATAACTCTTCCTGAAAGCCTCAACGACCTTCAGTCTCTTGAGAGCATCTGCCCTTTTCTGTTCGGAACTACTCTCTTTAAGAACCTTGCGAAGATGAACAGCCGTTTCATTGAGATCAATGCTCTTCAAAAGGAGTCGAATCGCTTCACCTCCCATTTTGGCTACAAACTTGTCAGCGTCATTATCATCAAGATCCTGATTATCCTCATACTCTGTAATGATCTGGAAGTATTGCTCCTCGGTGAGCCGATCAAGCTTTTTTATGCCCTGTTTTGCGCCGGGTTCACCCGGATTGATAACAACATATACCTCGTAATAGATAATTCGCTCGAGTTCCTTTGTCGACAGATCCAGCAATGCGCCGATCTTGCTCGGAACAGAGCGGAAAAACCAGGTATGGACAACGGGAACCGCAAGGGATATATGTCCCATACGCTCTCTGCGAACACTTTTTGTAGTAACTTCTACACCGCAACGGTCGCAGATAATGCCTTTGTAACGAACCCTCTTGTATTTACCGCAATAACACTCCCAATCCTTTGTTGGGCCAAATATTTTCTCGCACATCAAACCGTCTCTTTCCGGCTTGAAGGTACGATAGTTGATCGTCTCCGGTTTGAGCACCTCTCCTCTTGAATGGGCAAGAATACTTTCCGGGGACGCT
>JAAXUM010000348.1 GCA_013336025.1 Chlorobiaceae bacterium | reverse complement strand
GTTTTTTACGGTCAGAACGACCAGTAAGAGCCGAAGAGGCAGTGCGAACAGAGTATGAAGTCATAAACATCCTCCTTTAAGTTCAATTTGACAGTATTAAAGCGGATAGAAATTACTTTGCGTCATGTTTTTTCCGTTTAAAGCAAATCCTGGTATTATCCGCTTAACCTGAATAAATCAAGAGCGCCCTCAAAACCGGTTTTCTGAGGCGGAAATTGGTATGAACATTGCCGGGCCAGTTTATCTGAATCTGTGGGAAGAAAAAACTCGATAACCGGAGGTACATGTTAAATATTCTTGATTTGGCGAAACCGAACAGATTGTTTTCAAAACATCGATCACGTAACGATCTTTATTTTCACTTTAAAAAAAAAGGTACAAAAAATTTCGATGTGAACCCATTTCTGCTATCGCTTTTTGCATAGCCTGAATTATTCATCAAGCAGGAAAAAGGGGTATAAAAAATATCATAAAACGTTATATAAATATCATTTAAAGTCAGTTAAGGGGGAAGCGGATGATGCGTTTTATTTCAATCACTTATAATCCGGATGTTCCGCATAATACTGGCAACTCCTGACTTCGATATCCCGAACAGTAAGGCTGTTTATGCCTGCGTTAACCCGATCTCTTGTATCATTCTTACAGAAAGCTCGCTTCTTTGGTTTGATGCCGCATTGACTGCTACCGTTCTGCAGGAGCTCTTTTGATATGCCCTGATGCTGATATTGTTTTTACAGCTCCGCTGCTGCTTTCAGCTCTAACTTTACCAAACCAGTTCCTCTTACTCAATCAGACTATGTTCATGAACAAATACCCGAACATGTCAGTTGTTCCTTGTACGATTTATAATGAATGTATGTCCTGTGCATGGATAGCTTTCCAGCGCATGAAGAGATCAGATCAGGTAAGCATGGAGTGGAATTGCTATAGCCGACAGGAGTGATTGCCTGGTCGCTTTTGATGGTTTTTCTGCTCTTCTCTGCCTCATCGGCCAAGCGAAACTTATGTTTATGAAGAATCTTGGTAATGACAAGCAACGTTCATAAATAATTTGTTTGTCTCCCATTTCATGCCACGTTTTTTTCGGTAAGCTTCACAAGATATATTTCCTGAAAAAAAGGAAATGCAACAGTTTAGCGATTGACTATCATGGATACCTTCTGGAAAGGTAAAACCGCCATTGTGACGGGAGCTGCTTCCGGCATCGGGTTTGCTCTTGCTTCGGGGCTCATTAAACGCGGCGTCAGGGTCTGGGCGGCTGACATCGATGCTGCAGGGGTGGCAAGAGCGGCAGCATCGCTCGGCCCCGGTGTGCACCCTGTCAGGCTTGACGTCTGTGACGCGGCTGCGTTTCGCGACCTTGTCGATGGTGTGGCACGGGAAACGGGAAGGGTTGATTTTCTGTTCAACAATGCCGGAATACTGCATTCCGGCAAAGTTCACGAATTCGACGTGGAGCAGTGTAACAGAATCATTGACGTCAACATCCGCGGCGTGGTGAACGGTACGCTTGCAGCTTATTCCCTGATGGTGCGCCAGCGGGGCGGGCATATCGTCAATACCGCATCGCTTGCAGGTCTTGTGCCCGCGCCGCTGCTTTCGATGTATGCCATGACCAAGCACGCTGTGGTCGGGTTAAGCTCCAGTCTTCGTTTCGAAGCCGAACGGTACGGAGTGCGCGTGAGCGTTATCTGCCCTGCAGGCGTCGACACGCCGCTGCTCGACGAGGGTGCGGTTTCCGTGACCGGAGCTGCGAGGTGGAGGCCGGACGTCCGAAACTACCTGACTCTGGCCGGGGGCCCGCTCTGCACGGTGGAAAATGTTGCCTGCGAAGCGTTGAGGGGAGTGGAACGCAACCGGGCGCTGATTATCATACCCGCCCGCGCCCGCCTGACGGTGCTGGCATACCGTTTTCTGCCAGGCCTTGTCGGCGCATTCGGAAGGCTGGTTATTGCAGCGGTGATCGGAAAGGGAGAGGAAAAAGAACCGTAGTTCTCTTAATGGCAGGGATTATCGTTGCCCTGCAAGCAGATACGATGGTATTTGTATTAATGGTTTTTATTGCAGGTGCAGGCAGAGTAAACAGGGAAAAGAGATTCGGTTTTCAAACATCGACCGGTTTATTTGTCATAATCAGGCAGAAGAGCAGAAATACGATCACATACATTCACCGGTTAAAAAAATTAGCGGGACAGGCAATGCTCCGGATGGCGTGAAAAGCGGTGATTTTGATCGTTTGATCTTAAAAGGAGAAAGCTGTTGTGAGCAAAAACAATAGGCGTATATGTCCGGTTGAAAGAGCGGGGGGGCTTGATAACAGAGTTCGAAAGTGGGTGCAGAACCCTCAAAAAATTCTGAAGCCCTATATCACTGAAGGGATGACGGTTCTGGATGTCGGATGTGGTCCGGGCTTTTTCTCTCTT
>JAAXUM010000108.1:5413-6458 GCA_013336025.1 Chlorobiaceae bacterium | reverse complement strand
AGACCAGTGTGAAAAAGTCTGTGTCATTGGAAAAAAACATGAACCGGTTGCCATCGGTCACCTTGAACGCTTTGTTGCCGATTATGAACGCGAAACCGGCCATGTTGAACTCCCGGAAGTCAAACCGACGACCGGCAAAAAAATCGCCATTATCGGCAGCGGTCCGGCAGGGCTTAGCTGTGCTAACGATCTTGCGCGTCTGGGACATACCGTAGTCGTATTCGAAGCGCTTCATGAACTTGGCGGCGTGCTGATGTATGGAATTCCCGAATTCCGTCTTCCCAAAGAGATTGTCCGACAGGAGATCGATGGCCTGAAACAGATGGGAGTCTCTTTCCAGACCAATGTTGTGGTAGGTCGATCGGTAACCATTGATGAACTTATCGAAGAGGAGGGATTCAATGCCATATTCATAGGCGTTGGAGCCGGACTGCCCTGGTTTATGGGAATTCCGGGCGAAAACCTGGCAGGTGTTCTTTCTGCAAACGAATTCCTCACCCGGGTAAATCTCATGAAAGCCTACGATTTCCCGACGAGCGACACCCCTGTATTCGAGTGTGAGGGCAGAAACGTTGCTGTTTTCGGAGGAGGCAACACCGCTATGGATGCTGTTCGTACTGCCAAAAGACTGGGTGCGGAACACGCTTATATCATTTACCGCCGCTCTGAAGCGGAAATGCCTGCCCGACTTGAAGAGATTCACCATGCAAAGGAGGAGGGTGTTGAGTTCCTGCTTCTCATGAACCCCATTGCATTTATCGGCAATGACCAGCAGCAGTTGACCGGTGTACAATGCCTCAGGATGGAACTTGGCGAGCCCGATGATTCAGGAAGAAGAAGACCCGTACCAATTGAGGGATCGGAATTTCTGCTTCCTCTTAATATGGCCGTCATCTCGATCGGCAACGGCTCAAATCCGCTTATCAAGCAGACAACACCGGATATAGAGGTCAGCAAGCGCGATACGGTAGTCGTTGACATCAACACCATGGCCACATCAAAAGATATGGTCTATGCAGGCGGAGATATCGTTACGGGCGGAGCA
>JAAXUM010000108.1:0-5403 GCA_013336025.1 Chlorobiaceae bacterium | reverse complement strand
CAACTGTTATTCTTGCCATGGGTGCAGGACGTACAGCAGCAAAAGCAATCAACGACAAGCTTATGGGTGCATCACGCAGTTTCGATGAGTGGTAACAAGAACACTAATCCCGGACGCTCAACCACTATATCTGAAAAACATGAGTGAGATATACCGTTTTGGGGTATCCCTTGAAAAGTCCCTGATCGAAGCATTTGACAGGCATATCCAGTCAAGGCACTATCACAACAGATCCGAAGCGCTCCGCGACCTGATCAGGGAAGAACTTGTCAGAAAAAAATGGACGGAAGGCGGAGCCGTTGCCGGAGCAGTCATCATGACCTACGACCATCACAAACGCGAACTGGTCAACAGACTGCTTGACATTCAGCATGACTTTCAGGAAACCATCATTGCAACATCACATGTTCATCTCGACCATGATCACTGCCTTGAAGTCATCGCCGTCAAAGGCAACGCTGCTGATGTTGAACAGCTTTCGCTGAAACTGAAAGCACTTGTAGGAGTAAAACATCTGAGCCTCAGCATCTCTTCGGCAGAGTGACCAAACCCGGGGTCTCTCATATACTGTCAGACCCTGGAAAATGGAACGGGCTGTTGCATGCGAATAGCACATTTATTATTTTCGTGCTATAACCTTTTTCGTGTAATCACCAGTTATTGGACACCATGCTGAAAAAATCCATCTTTCTTGTAACCGCGCTGCTTTTTGGAGAACCGGCATTTGCTGCTCATCCGCTCATTACCGATGATGCCGGCACACAGGGTAAAGGGCACGTTCAACTTGAAATAAACAGCGAATTTTCCCGGAACAGGGAAACCGAAAAAGGAACCGGCATCAGGGAAACCGGAAGTGAAATCACTGCGGCACTTTCATACGGCCTCAGCGAAACAATTGACCTGGTTGTCGGATTACCCTTTGTCTGGTATAAGATTGAAGAAAACGGCATAACCGTTGCAGATGAATCCGGTATAGGCGATATCTCCCTTGAGATGAAATGGCGCATGTACGAAAGCAAGGACGGAAATTTCAGCCTTGCGCTCAAGCCAGGCCTTTCTCTTCCTTCAGGAAACGAGAACAAAGGGCTCGGCAGCGGCAAGGTTTCAGGAGGGGTTGTGCTGATTGCTACAAAGGAGGGGCAGCTTGGTGCGATTCACGGCAATATCGGCTTTACGCATAATGAATATAAACTCGAAGAGGAGAGCGACAATACACGAAAGGATATATGGCATGCCTCACTTGCCGCTGAAATCAATCTCGCTGAAAACCTGAGAGGAGTAGCAAATATCGGGATTGAAACCAGTGATGAGCCCCAAGCAGAAAACCACCCGGCATTTCTGCTTGGCGGATTGATCTACTCGCTCTCAGATGATCTTGACGTTGACCTCGGCATAAAAACAGGCCTGAATGATGCTGAAACCGATACAACTCTGCTTGCCGGCATTGCAGCACGATTCTGATATGGAATAAAGAGAAATGATGAAAAGCATGAGTGACTGAGCCTTTGCTTTTCGGTGTCACAATCGTTATTACTTTTAACACGGGCACTCAGTAAACAGCCTGTCAAACAAGGAGACTCGCCTTATGCACATGTCAGACGCTCTGCTCTCCCCGATTGTTGGTGGAGCATTCTGGGTAATCAGCGGTACCCTTATCGGGTATTCTGCAAAAAAAATCGCAGAAGAAAACGATCATGCAAAAACGCCCCTGATGGGTGTGATGGGCGCCTTTATTTTTGCTGCGCAGATGATCAACTTTTCAATTCCCGGAACCGGCTCAAGCGGGCATCTTGGCGGCGGACTCCTGCTCGCCGCGCTGCTCGGACCTTATCGCGCCTTTATCACCCTCTCCTCTGTGCTTATTATCCAGTGCCTTTTTTTTGCTGACGGGGGACTGCTTGCTCTTGGATGCAACATTTTCAATCTGGCGTTCTTTCCTGCCTTTCTCACCTACCCATTCATCTTCAGGAAAATCACTGGAAATAATCCCTCGCAACAACGACTTGCCGCAGGCAGCATCTCTGCTGCAAGCGCAGGATTACTTATGGGCGCATTTTCCGTTGTGATCGAAACCACGCTGTCGGGAATCTCGGAACTTCCGTTTGGTTCCTTTATGCTCTTTATGATGCCGATCCACCTCGCCATAGGTATTGTTGAAGGTCTGGTAACATGGGCAGTTCTTTCCTTTATAGCAAAAACAGATCCCTCCCTGCTCTCTTCGACTCAACATGCAGCCAGACCCCGTGCCACGGTACTTGGCGTGTTAACCATTACCGCCCTCCTGACAGGAGGAATCCTTTCCTGGTTTGCATCTTCCTCTCCGGACGGGCTTGAATGGTCAATGTCACGGACAAGCGGCTCTGAAGAGTTGATGAAGAACGGGGAGCCGATTCATGAACTGCTTGGATCCTTTCAGGAGAAAATCGCTTTTCTGCCGGACTACTCTTTCAAAACCGCTGCCGAACCATCTTCCACTGCTGATTCCCCGATAAACCCCGGAACCACCGTTTCAGGGCTTGCAGGAAGCTTGTCTGTACTCATTATGGCCGGTCTGGCCGGCCTTGTCCTTGCAAAAAAGCGAACAAGGGAAAGCCATAGATGACAAACGACATCGCTCGATCCATTCCGTTCAATACGACTGGAAAGCAGAGCCCCGAAAAAGCGCCTCTGCCCCTTGGAAGTGACCGGTCAGCGCTTCTGATAACCGGACTCTTTACCCTTTTTGTTGTGTCTATTCCAAAATTCGACCTGAGCGGTGTTATTGCCTTTGCGGCATTTCCCCTTTTCATTATGGCAGCGTCCGGAATTTCATTTGCGGCCGTGCTCAAAAAACTCCTCTTGCTCTCACCCTTTGTGCTCTTCATGGCTGCCGGAAACATCCTGCTCGACCGCACACCGTTCAGCACGTTTGAAGGAATCACCATAACGGGGGGATTGATGTCCGGTTCGGTGATCGTTGCAAAAACAGTCATTACCGTCACCACCCTGCTCTGCCTCGGCTTGTACATACCTTTTTACCGGCTTTTCAAGGCTCTTGGAGAGCTTCGTGTACCTGAAGTGCTGGTAACTCAGCTCATTCTGCTGTATCGTTACAGTACCGTTCTCAGAGAGGAAGCCGCCTCCATGCAGAAAGCAAGGGAGATGCGCGCATTCAAGGGGAGGGGAAAGGGGATGTTCAGCACGGCAAACCTGCTTGGTTCTCTTCTTCTGAGAACAACAGATCGTGCCGAGCGACTTTACCGGAGCATGTTCGCAAGGGGATTCAACGGCCATATCACCACCTGCCAGCCAACAGCACCAAATAATCCGGAGTGGCTTGCCATCAGTCTCTGGTCTGTTGTTTTCACTGCTCTTCGTCTTGTTTTTTAATCCATCCCCATAATGATCTCTATCCAACACCTGAACTTTACCTACCCTGACGGCACAACAGCACTTCTGAATATCACTCTTGACATTCAGAGCAACTCCTCAATCGGTATCGTTGGCGCAAACGGTGCAGGCAAATCAACACTGGTAAATCATTTCAACGGCTACTTTCTGCCCCAAACCGGCAGTATCACCATTGAAAAACACGAGATCAATAAAAAAAACCTTGACCTGATCAGAAAAAAGGTAGGACTGGTGTTCCAGAATCCGGACGACCAGCTTTTCACAGCAAGAATCTATGATGACATTGCGTTCGGTCCTGAAAATCTCGGCCTGCCTCCGTCCGAAATCCTTCAAATCGTAGAAAAATCACTCAGGGATATCAATCTATGGGAACTCAGGGACAAACCCCCGTCTCACCTTTCTCAGGGACAGAAAAGATTTGCCGCCTTTGCAGCCGTGCTTGTCATGAACCCGGCCATACTCGTTATGGATGAACCTACCTCCGATCTTGATCCGCGAAACCGAAAAAAACTCATTACCCTTGTCAACTCACTTGTAAAAACAAAGATAACCGTATCGCACGATCTTGATTTTATCTGGGATACCTGCCAGCGAGTATGCCTGATGAACAATGGACGCATTGTTGCCGATGGACCGACCAGGGAAATTCTCGGCAACCGTGAACTGCTTGAAACCAACAATCTTGAACTGCCGCTTCGCCTGCAGGATCTCGACTCCGGATTACTGTCATGATACAGCATGAAAACCCCGGAACCTTTGCCGATTCAGTTTTTCCCGGCTTTTCCGAAAGCTTCGCGAAGCTGATCCACACGGGAGCGATTTACTCCAAGATCTGAAATACCCAGCCGAGAGGCTGAACGCACATGAATGATGTTTTCTGTCCTGTCCAATCTGAACTCAACATCATCCACAAAGCCGAACACCGGAACTGTGAATGTTGACCAGATATACTCCTGCTGTTCTTCCTCAATGACTCCGCCACTTTCAATTATCACCGCTTTGAGACGTAGCCATGCATCAGCAGATGAACCGATGAACTTCAGCGGATCAACCTTTTCAGCAGGAGTGCAACTTTCGCTCGAAACACAGTTCGGTGTGCCGGGACAGGAGCGGAGCTTTCCATTAATCAGACCTGGCTTTTCCTGCAACTGAGGCCAAAGACCGCTCATCAATGAAGTGACGCCGTTGAACAGATCACTGAAAATATCCATACTTCTCCTTTGGGTATTATTACGTAAAGAACACCTTCCTTCGAATACTCAAACATCAGCAGACAATTGACTCACCCGGCACCTGACCGTTCATGATAACGATCAGGCAATTCTTGCAGAGAGTTCATGAGACTTCTCCTTGTCTGCAAGTTTGACTGTAATCTCCGGAACCTCACGAGAAGAGTCTACCTTAAAAACAACAACATCAAACACGTCCGCCATCCGGATAACCGAAGTTAAATCCGTGATATGCTTTGTAATACCGAGAAAACTGAGAGGAAGAAGACATTTGGCATGATAGGTGTTGGTGAGAAAAACCCCATAGGATTTCACCGAAAGAACGGTCCCGGTAAATACCTCACCAACAACAGGCAACCGCAAGGCCGTGCATCCCTGCTGCAGCACCTGTTCACCTGTTTCCCTCTGCGATCCTTCACCGGTTCTGGCATGCCCAACCCTCTCCCTCAGCTCAGCGAGATCATGAAAATCAATACCGGGCTCAATAAGAAGTTCCCATGCACTGATTCCCTCTGTAGAATACACGGCAACTTCTTTACCCTTCTCTTTCAGTGCCCGAAGGAGGGGCAAAAAATCACTGTCACCGCTGAAGAGAATAAACGTATCATAGGCCATCTCTCCAACCAGAGCATCCACAGCAAGCTCAACATCAAGATTACCCTTGATGATTATTTCACCAGTAGTCTTGTTGACAATCTTCTTGACCGGTTTTGAGGTCAGGATATAACCGTGTGCGGTAAGAACTCTGGTAAAGGCAGCCTGTTTCCGAGGAGCAGGCTGCCTT
>JAAXUM010000107.1 GCA_013336025.1 Chlorobiaceae bacterium | reverse complement strand
TTCCGCTTGTCGTCAGCGCGTCTTCATGCACTTTGCCACTTACGCTCAACGGCACTCCCGAGCTGTCTCGCACGAGTTCCGGGATGTCGTCAACCACGGTAACGGTAAACAATCCGTTTGCGGTATCAAGAGTACCTTCATTGGTATCACGTACCTGGAAATCAAAAGTGAAATCCATCGTATTCTCGCCAGCCGCTGCAGGATGATCTATCTGATCGAGAAGGGTAAATTCATAGCGCTGTGATCCGCTCTGGTCATACGGGTCGATAATCTCGACAGTGAAAACCTGGTCAACAGGCGTACCGTCAGGATTTACTGAACTGCCCGTATAGGCAATCAGGGTATGGCCGTCACCACTTACATAATATTTCACCTCTTTGCCGCCCGAGGTCAACCCTGTCGGCGCATCTTGCGGGGTGAAATAGGTGTCGATAGGGTCTTCGCCAGGAACAACACCAAGCGATCCGCCGACCGTAACCGACTCCTTGACAGGATCAGTACCGACAGATTGTGCATTGTCAAGGTCATCCTCGTCAACGGATGAGGGCAAGGGAGTGCCAATGACAGGAATGGTGTCGAGAACATCAATAACCAGACTGGATGAAGCTATGTCGCCATCAATATCGCTGATGGTGTAGACGATCGGATCTTTAAGGACATTGTCCGCTCCATGCGTTTCCGTAGGATCGCTCAGGTAACTCCACGTTCCATCACTGTTGATGGTAAATGACCCGTATTGCGTATTGACGGTTAATGAACCGCCTGCAGGAACCGATTCGGTAACAGGAGCACCTCCGCCTTCAGGAATGTAGGTTATTGCCGAAACCGTTGAAGGCCCGTTGCCGTTTTGATCGTTCAGAAGAACATTGCCGGTTATGGTATTTTCACCCTCAACAACCACCGCT
The DNA here is from genome assembly GCA_013336025.1 of Chlorobiaceae bacterium. Taxonomy (GTDB): domain Bacteria; phylum Bacteroidota; class Chlorobiia; order Chlorobiales; family Chlorobiaceae; genus Chlorobium. Next base: position 5,571 of record JAAXUM010000107.1, on the reverse strand, counting down.
GTTTCACCCAGTGCCTTAGGAAGATAGTTAGGCGTTCTTTCATCACCTTCACCGTTGAACTCTCTCAACACATAGTCGGCCTGCTCATAATCAAAGGTGAGCGGGGTGACACCCATGACGATTCGTTCATCAGTGGTTGCACGACCGCCAAGAAGGGCGTCATTACCTTCATCCCGGCCTGCAAATGATGAGACATAGTTACCTGTATTTGACCAGTAACGATAAGCAGGAGGCACAACACTTTCCTGAAGACGCTGAGCCCGGATAAATCCGTGCCCATGCTGTCCGTCTGAAGATGTATAGCGTCTTGCCGAATCCTGTTGATTATCAGTGGTATTTCTTGCTGTACTCTCAGGGAATATGACAGAATCTCTCTGACGGGGATCAAGCGGGTTCTGATTATCAAAAAGCCCGGAAGAAAGAACCGTCTCTTTGTTACCGCTAACGTTCAGGATTGCTCCATCTGCATTCCTGAGTTTGACCTTGCTCCCGTTCTGTGTGATGATGGTGTCACCTTCATGAACCCTGTCGCCCTTATGAAGCAAACGCCGGGCTCCATTTTCATCCAGAACCCAGACTTTGCCGATAACACTCACCACATCAACCGGTGCATCAGAATCACTCTGGCCAGAATCACCGGGATTATCAAAAAGCCCGGCAGCGAGAACAATCTCCTGATTGCCGATAACTTTCAGCGTCGCACCACTCAGGGTCTTGAACTCGACAGCACTCCCTTTTTCGGTAATGATCACATCACCTTCGTAGACCGTATCTCCTGATTCAAGCAAATGCCGGGATCCGTCTTTAGACTGAACCCAGACTTTACCGATAATAGTGGCAACGGTAGCCAGCGGAGTAGTATTGTTCGTGCTCATTGGCCAAATAAATGATTAGATATTTATATCGGAACGCATTGGAACGTCTGGTATTCAGGATCACCCTCCTCTGACAAAGCCGGGAAAGGCAGCTCATAAAACAACAGTTACAGAAAAAAATTTCCGGCAGACTAATGATAATCGGAAGCCAAAATCCGGTTTTTCCGGAAAAATGCCGTAAAAGCATCAAAAATGAACAGCTCAGGATTACTCACCAGCCCCGCATGTCAAAACAAAGTTAAAAACCTTTAAAACAAGAAGTTAACGATAAAAAAAACCATCTCACTCCCTGTACATTTCAAGCAAGAAAAATGAATATGTGTAAAAGTATATTAGATATAGTTAAACGTATAATATGGGTTTAACCTGAAAGAAACAACGTAAATTATAAAAAAAATTGATTCTTTAAAATACAAAGCACAAAAAACTCACACTCTTCCAACTAAAATAATTTTATAAGTTGTGAACTGCGACTTATCGGATGCAGCGAAGCCGTCAGATCTCTGAACAGTTGAATGAGCGATATCCTTTATAAAAAGGGCTTGATGTTTTAACCGAAGCAAAATGTTTTAAATTAATCGTTTACTTTTTTTCCGAAAAGAGGTTCGTAAGAATCTGTCGTTCGGGATTCAAAAAGGGCATGCCGACAAAAAAAACAACCTGTGTTCTGAAAAAGATGATCTGATATTATCATTAAACAGATAAAAAGAGTGTATGCCGTCCAAAGCAATAAAGAATTTGCATGGTTTCTTTTTTTGAATTATCCGATTTAAAAGTCATGAAATATTTTGTTTTTTTACACTCTGCTGTTAAACGTAAAATTTTCATGTAACACTTTTTCAAAGAAATGCGCATTTCACGAAAAATCGAGATTGACTACGGCCATACGCTTCCGAACAGTTTCTCGTTCTGCAATCAACTGCATGGTCATCGCGGGGTAGTTGTTGCTTCCGTTGAGGGAAAAATGATTGAGCGTAAAGGAGACAGTGAAGAGGGTATGATTATGGATTTCAAGTTTCTGAAAGAAATTATGGTGGAGCATATCCACGACAAGCTCGATCATGGCTTTGCTGTGTGGAAAGAAGACCATGAAGATCTTGAGTTTATCATGAAGCGCAATTCACGGGTACTGGTTACCGATGAGCCGCCGACGGCCGAGTGCCTTGCAAAGTGGGCTTTCAACCAGATAGTGCACTATCTGCCCGATGGTGTTGTTCTGAAAAAGGTTCGCTGGTATGAAACACCCAACAACTGGGCTGATTACGATGGTATCCAGTAAATCTCTCCGGCCTGTTCAACTGTATTGAACCGGCCTGTTGCAAGCAGCTCTTTCACAGCAGACTCTGCTTTGGAGAAATCATCGGAAAAGCGTTCTGCAAGAGCAAGAGAGAGCTCCCTCTCCTGAACCGGATGTCGGGAAACAATTGCAGCAACTGCTTCAAGCAGGTCGGGGACTTCCCGAAGATTCATTCCGCCCTTTACAGGATGTACAACAAGAGCAACCCGCGAGAGTATCCTGATCGCCTGCTCGACCCGATCGTCTTCAGGAACTCTCACATCGCCCTCTGTCGCAGGCCTTGTTGGTTGAACAAGATGCACCATATCAGGAGAAATCAGCTTGAGTGCATCGGCAAGATCATACAGAGCTTTATCGGAGTCGTTCACTCCTCCGAGCAGCATAACCTCAACCCAGAGTCTTCCGGAATATTCACGCCGGAACTGTATCAGTCCGTCAAGATGCTGAAGAAAGGTAAATCCAGGAGAGGGACGGTCAATGCGTTCATAGAGATCTTCTGAGCCTGCGTTGAGTGACGGAAGCACAGCGTCGGCATCGATCAGTTCCCTGCGGACTTCAGGAAGATACAAAAGCGAGCCGTTGGTAATGACCGCTATGGGAATGGTTGTTATTTTTTTCAGCTCTCCGATGAGAAATCCGATTCCTTTATAAAGCAGGGTTTCGCCTGAGCCGACAAAGGTGATCCAGTCGATATGTGCCCCACCGGCAAGGGTTTGACGGATTTCGGAAAGAATGGCTTCAGGGGGATAAAACTCGCAGCGTTCCGTTACATAGTGTTTTGTCCTGCCAAGCTGGCAGTAGATGCAGTTCCACGTACAGCTTTTCATGGGAAGGAGATCGATACCGAGCGACTGCCCGAGCCTTTTTGATGGTACCGGGCCGAACACATGTTTCATGGATGCTGGTTCTCTTTTTCTGTCGAGCGGCATGCGAGTCAGGCTCCTTCTGCAGTTTGCAGTTCAGCTATTTTCGCTTTGCTTTCGGCTTCGAACGCCTCTTTCGAAATATGGGGCAGAACAAGGCTTGATATGGTAAACGCAATAATTTCCATAAGAAATATAGCGGCGTAGGCCCAGACATAGGCTCCGGAAATGTGATAAACAACGTCACGAATAATACCCGCTCCGAAATGCCCGATAAAAATAGCGAGGCTTTGCGCTGTACCCCAGAGGCCTATATAGATACCGCTGCGACCTGCCGTCATGGTCATCATCATGGAGATATTGGATACACTGGCCGCTCCAAGCCCGATTCCGGTTACGACAAGCGCAATGCGCAGGAACTTTTCATCATGCATGAATCCGGCAGCAATCAGCATCCCGAAACCGATAATTCCAAAAATGTTTCCGATCAGTGCTCCTCGTTTCTGCCCGATCCTGTTGAGAAGAAAACCGACAATCAGCATAAAAATAAGCTGCGTTCCACCCATGGTCGGTCTGAACAGCTTGGTTGTTGTACCCACAGGCATACCGAAAACATCACCGCCAAAAGGGTCCATAACAATCTCATTGGCAAAGAGCGCAAAAATCGAGATAAAGATATAAAAGGCAAACAGCAGGGTTTTCGGTGATGAAGAGAGCAGTTTAAGAGACTGTGAAAAAGAGATCGAATGCCGGCTCTTGCCCTCTGCAGGAACAACATTTCGCTTTTCAATACCAAGCACAGCAAAAAGCCCGATACAGAGCGCTATCGATCCACCAACTTCGGCAACGGTAACAAGCCTTTCGGGGGTATAGACATCGAGAAATGAGCCGACAACCCGTGTAGCAATAATGGTAGTAAGAACCATGAGAGTCCAGCTTGCTCCGGTAACCTTGCCGATGTTCTCTTCACCAACCGTATCGGCAAGAAGCGCATAGTAGGCTGTGGTGGCAACCTGCAATCCAAAACCAAACAGAAGAAAGATAACCGCAAGCTTCAAAAGACCGATATCGGTGAATATGGCTGGAAAAAGTTCAGAAAAACTTTTTCCAGCAACGGTTACCTCATAGGCTGCCGCAGGAGAGAGAATAAAAGAAAACACACAGAAAAAAAGCCCGAGCAGAATATAGGGAGTCCGTTTCAGACCGAAAAGATTTGCGCGATCGGACATGTTGCCAGCCCAGACCTTGACGCCGAAAATCGCAAGCAGCTCCTTAAGGCTTATGAGACCGAACACAATTGTTGAAGAGATGCCAAGATCCGTGGTCATGACCCGGTTCAGAGTATCATGCAGAAAACCGAGCATGATTCCAAAACCCATCTGGAAAAGGGAGAGGCGGATCAGGTTAAGTTGCTTCATGAAAAAGCTCTAATGTTTACGAAAAATCAGGTGACACAAAAACAATGGTTTCAGGCTTTGAAAACACCCCTTGTTGCCTGGCATCGAATATAACAAAAAGCAGCAGGAATATCGCCGGAGTGAATTCGTTAAAATGCCGTAAAGAATTTCCACTGCCCCGCGATCCCCTTTGCCTTCCGCCCGCCACCATCTCTTTGCCACCCACTCCCACCGCATTGCCTTACGCTCCCACCTCTTTGTCATCCCCTAACAAAGTGAGAAATCTCTCCCCAACCTCCACCCGTTCTCACGCGCTCTCTAACAACAACCATCCCGCCAGTACCTTGAGATCCCTCTCTTCGTTAGGGGATGACAAGAAAAAACACATCCCGCTTCCCTCGTAACACGTAACTCATATCAGGTCGGAGCCCTCTTTTCAGACTGATTTGTAAAAGCCGTTGTTTTTCTTTATTGTTCTCCTCATTAACAATATCATCTTGGGGGTGCTGTCCTTTCCGCTGTCTCCAGTGACCGCATGAAATTGATAGCTGAGATCAAACCCTTGTAACTTGATGCAGGTAATGCTGACGCAAGAAAAGATGAAGCCGTCCTTTCCCCTGACTTATGCTTCACTCTCCCCTGGCAAAAGTTCCTGCTCATCGACTGTTCAACGACTCTCATGACTACTTTTTCAGAGACCGGATTTTGCACCGGAAACCAGAGTCCGGAAATTGTTTCAGATAAAATCTATGCCGAAGGTTCGATCTTCCCGCTGAAGGTCGGCATGAGACTGATTGCTCTCAGTAAAACCTACACCGTACAAGGTCGGGAATTCTCATCCTTTCCCATTTACGACACCAGCGGCCCCTATTCTGATCCCGCCCTTGTAACAGAGCCCCGGAAAGGACTGCTTCCGATTCGGGATACGTGGGGCTTCAATGACGGGAAAACATCTCCTTCGGAAGAGTCATCGCTTCCCACGACCATCCCTGCACGAAAACCGCTCAAGGCACAGGAGGGCGTTGGCATTACCCAGATGCACTATGCCCGCAACGGAGTTATCACTCCTGAAATGGAGTATGTCGCCATACGGGAGAACCAGATGCTTGAAAGCTGGACATCTTCGTTTCGGGGCAGCA
>JAAXUM010000347.1 GCA_013336025.1 Chlorobiaceae bacterium | reverse complement strand
TATACACACCATTCACACTCCCCGAGTAGTTTTTACCGCACACTTTTACAATTAACCTGCCATAATCCTGCGAAATATCCTGCAACACGCCAGAAAACACAAGGAGATAGTGTATTATTTTTCTTTTCAGGAAAAAAATATTGATATCTTACAATAATAATCAGCATATTACTCAGTATATCACGTCGGTATAAAAACGTATACAGTAACATTTTCAGCAAAAAGAGCAAGGCATGCAAAAATGCAAGTACTCAGGGTTGCCGGTAACTGAAAAAAAACACTGGACAAGCGCACACCCTGATGCCGGGTATACCAAGCACATGAAACGCATTGGAGACGATATCATCCTCTTCTGCGTTGAAGCAAATAAAGAGATCGCTCTGGAGTCCATGGAACTCGGACTATTCAAAACAGTAGTCGCAGATTCAGGATTGGACGGCAAACCTATTTTTCTGCTCTCTGATCTCAGTAATATCAACGAGATATCATACAGCTACAAAAAAACGATTACAAACTTTATTTATAGCTGTAATCTGAAGTTTCGAATGATTGTTTTCTTCAACATCGCCCAAAACTTCAGGACGATGGCAGAATCTATTCAGGCAGTAATGCCTGACGGGGTTGAAACAATAATTGTTAACAACTACCAGGAAGCCATCGAGAATATAATTGCTTTCAAGGCAGGAACATATAGGTATTCCGAACTGGAATCGGAAGCCGAGCGCCATGAAAAAGCAATAAAAAAGCATTTTCTTGCAACTGTAGCGAGAATTTCGTGGTTCAATATGCTTGACCAGCATATTGCTTTACCATCTGTACATGATAAATACTATACATTTATTAAGGCGATAGAGGCTATGCAGGCCGACCTTCGCGAAAAAGAAAAGGAAAAAAACATGGAACTGGAACACATGAAACATGAAGAAGAGCAAAAACAGACCGAAATGGTCGTAAAGCTGAATGCGCAGATTGAGCTTAACAAAAAAGCAGCTCGTGAACATGAAAAGGAGATAGCTGCCCTTAAAACAAGAATCGCCACACAGGACATGGAGCTGACACGGGTATCGACAGCGATAGCTGAAAAAACCATGTCGCTGCGCAACCTGCTCGACAAAATCTACGCGCTCGATATTGATACCGATGTAAAAAGACAGATGACCGACTCCTGCCTCAGCCTGATCGAAACCGAAACCATCGAAAAACGGCTCAACATTGAGCTCACCGAATCCGACTCGGTATTTCTGTCAAGACTGCAGAAAAAACACCCGCATCTCAACCAGAGAGAGCTTCGCATCAGCCTGCTCGTCAAACTGAACTACGACACCAAAGAAATCGCCCGTTCAGTCGGCATCTCCACCAGAGGCATGGAAAGCATTCGCTACCGGATGCACAAAAAACTGGGCCTTGGAAAACACCAGTCAATAAAAACCTACCTCTCCGACCTGGCTGCCTCTTTCTGAAAATGAAAGCAATGCGCCATATCAACCAGTAAGGCGACAAACCGGAATATACCCCGGTTGTCGCCGTGCAGGACAGCAACCTCGGATACAACCACACCATCTACACTAATACCCACAAGCTCTGCATAACAAAGCAATTGTATACACAAAGAAGATCGAATCTCTCATCCGACTCCCCCACGCTTGTCATCCCGACGTTAGGGAGGGATCTGAATTTTGGATTGAAGAGAGGATTTTTTTGCCCGCGAATTGACGCAAATTTGCGCGAAAATAATTAAGGCGGTTTACTGGTTCAGCTTTGCTGTCCCAGTATCCCGCCTTGTTTTTCATTGGGAAACGAATTTGAAGTGATCCGAATTAACGTCCAAAATTTCCGGCAAACATTACCAATTGCTCATCACCCGCCAGACCTCCTGCCTCTTCCAATCCCCATCTCCCAATTCCCCCTGTCACGCATTCCCCTGTCATCTCGACGTCAGGGAGAGATCGAATGGCTTGTTGGCTCGATGGCTCGATAGCTAAATGGCTATACAGCTAACATGGTTTCAATCCCTCTTAATACGTCAGGTCTTAATCAACAAACCAAAAAATGGGACACGCGAGAAGCTCACTCGACAAATCTCAATCCCTCTTAATACGTCAGGTCTTAATCAACTGTACCCTGTGAAACCCTTGACTGGCGGGGTTCGGCGGGCCGATTTACACGGAGGTCATTCCTTTTGTTATAATAATGCATAATTGGATAAAAAACGATCGTTTTGACAGGCTGTAACATCTTACGATATAATAACTTTCAGCTTTTACACGGAGCTTTTAACGCCGTTATCACAGCAATTCCTTATAAATATTACAGTTACAAAAATTAAGCCCGTTATGTCACTCCCGACAAAAAGCTCCGTGTAAAAAAGCCGTTATCGTTCAATCATGCAATATAATAGGGCTCGTCCCTGCTCACGGTACCCTGCCCGGGTATGACGATC
>JAAXUM010000106.1 GCA_013336025.1 Chlorobiaceae bacterium | reverse complement strand
GGGGGTTGTTTTTTTATCAGAGTCGAAGAGTTGTTTTACTCCGTCATTCTCAGGATCCTCTTTTTCAGATTCGATGGGGATCTCTTCCATTATCAGATCGATATTATCAAGGCTTGCGCCCTCCGGAGGAATGCTTACCTCTTTGAATGGTGCCGTGATACGAAGTTTTCCGGCCTGTTCAGGTGAGACGCGGATGATGCACTCCCCGGTAGGAAGAGCACCAAGAATGTAAACGCCGTCATATTCCGAACGGCTTTTTGCAATAACTTTACCCGATTTATCGATAGCCTCTATGGTAATGCCGGACGCGGGGCTCTCGATACCCTCTTTTCTTCTGAAGGCTGTGCCGCTTACTTCACCGGTGATCCAAACGGGAAATGTTATCGGTACAGGATAACCAGGCCGCGGCACTACTCTCACCCCCTTTTCTGCAGGAATCCAGAGGATATCTGTCAATGTTGAAGGAGAGATGGCGATATCCGTAGGGATATTGGGCGCAAGCCCCTGAAGAAAAGCAATGCCGTTTGATCCTGTGGTTGTTTTGTGGCTTTGCTGATTGACAAAAAAACCGACATCCCTGATTTCCTGCTCTTCCGCATCCCTCTTCCGGTTCCTGTTTGCATCGAGGTATGCATTGGCTGATACTCCCGCCTGCTGACTGCTCAGGTTTCCGTCGGTTTTCCATTTTCCGCTTACCGGTTCGCGGCTCAGGTTTGTGGAAACCTGCAAGCCGAAATTCCATGCGCCATCAGTAGCATAGTTGCCGGTAATTCCCAGAGCGAATGCTCCTGATGTGCGGTTGAGCCCAACCGAGGTTCTCAGGACTTTGCTTGCGGGCGAGTAGGCAATGTTGTTGACAAGCAGTAACTCATGCGGAAGTCGCAGATCGCAGGATGCTGCAACATTGTTGATGATTCGCTCAGGCATAAGCTCATACTGAATTTCAGCTCGCAACGAAAAGTTTCTGCGCGTAAGGCTTGCATAGGAACTTCCGGAAAGAGCATCACTTTCCGTAACGCCGTCGGTTGTCCGCTCAAATGTCACATTGTGTGTGTGGTCGACGCCCCAGGTCCGGTTGCTGTTTATAATGGTGGCACTTTTCGATTTTTTCGTCTCATCATATTCTGTCTGGGCAGCGGCAATGGCGAGCCTCGAGTTTCTGAAAAACGGGAACGGATGCAGGCCATCGAGGCGTATATCCCATCTCCTCAGGAATGAAATCGTACTGGTGGTCGTCTGCCATCCCGGGTCATAGTCCTGCAAAAGAACGGAAAGTGTTAATGGGCCGAATCGCGACTGAATGCCAGCCTGTCGGCCCCATTTGCTGGTTGCAAGGTTTCGGGCCATCTGCAGATCGAGTTGAACCATTTTCAGGTAGCCACTCAGGCCGGCTCCGACAAAGTTCTGACGTTCCTCACCGATGAGGGCTGAAGCAAAATAATTACTTGTTGTAAGCCATTTGGTAATGCCAAGCGTGCTTTTCCAGGTTAAAAGCGGTGCGGGGGAGGTGACTGGCGATGCGAGTAGTGATCGCTGTGCTGCGTTGGTAGCTGTAACCTGGTAGTTCCAGCTTCCCGGTTCAATCATGTTTCGGCCAACGTTGTAGATATTTGTTTCCACACGACGTTCACCCTGCGGGCCGTGGAAGATGAGACGCAGTTCATTCAGACCATAGATCAGAGGAATATCGGCAAACGCATAACTCTCTGTCGGGTTTGAGGGGCGATAGTCAAGAAGGTTGCCGTTACTGAAGAGCTCCACATCCCAACCGTTGGCAAGAAAACCGGTCAGGGTCAATTTATCGAAAAATGAGGATTGATTGAGCGGGTAGCTGCTGATCATGATGCCTGGGCCGATACTGCTGCCGATCAGCGGGAGTGTCTCAGGCTGGATATCTCCGATTGCAACTTTCCTTGCGTCAAGCGGGCCGAGGATGCCTCCTGACGGGCTGACCCGTTCAAGAATCAGGTTGGCGTTATCAAGTCCGACAAGAGAGCCACCTGAACCCGCAATTTCTCCCGAAAGATCGAGTCGGCCGCTCATCCATAAAATATCGCCTGTTATGCGGGTATAGTAACGGTTGTTTCCAAGTGAGATGGCGTCAAACCCCTCTCCCGTCAGGGCAGTGGAAAGGGAGATGTCGATGCTCGGGCCGCCAAGGAGTCGGTATGGCGCGTCAAGAAACGGGTAACCAGGGTCATTAAAGCTGCCGTACCCCCATGTATTGGCTCCACGCTGACTGCGAGCCATTCGCTGCTGGATGGGGAGAGGTTCAAAAGGGCGGATATCGACGGCAGCATCAAGACGGTTTGCATCGATGCGCATGGCAAACCATTCGGCAAGCAGTCTGCTCTCGACATAGATATCGTCAGAGAGGGCTACAACCAGCGCAGGATCATACCGGAAAGATTTACCGGAGACCTTGATGGATGATGTACCCATATCGAGCATGAACGTTTGCGAAGGCGTGGATACATGTCCTGATGCGCGTTTGCCTGAGGGCTCAACAGTAATGCCGAGTTCGAGGCTGTGGCTGATTTCGCCAAGGGGAAGAAAAAGGCCTTGAGGTGTCGTAAAGGTTACCAGATTGCCATCGAGTGTCGCTCCGGCGAGTCGAATGACGCAGAGCAGCATATCCTCTTCGTTGAGCACAGTCTCCTGTTCTGCTTTTTTATTCTCTTCGCCATGCAGAATTCCCGGCATCAGGCTGCTTGCAAAGGAGAGTAAAAAAAGGATCAGGAAGGAAGCCCGTGAATCCCTATGGAATGGCAATCTGATTCTCGGCAAGTACACGTTCTTCACCGTTTACCTGTTCGCTGTAGCGGACGTGTAACTGTCCGCCATGAAGTTCACTCCCCCTGGGGTGTCTGAGGGGCAAAAGCATGGTGCGTTTTGCATTGGGCGTGTAGACGGCAACACCTTTTATCAGGGCCACGGAGACCTCCTTGCTGCCCGGTGCCTTCCAGAATGCTTCCAGGTCGCCGTAGGTTGAGCGGTTTCCTTCGCGCTCAATAGTCAAGGCAAGGGACTGTTTTCCCTGTAAGCCTTTCGGGTCAATACCGAGGTTGCTCAGTTTTGCTGTCGCCTTCAGGGATCCCTGGCGCACAATAACAGGAATGGTTACTCCATAGATCGGTATCAGCTTGATCTGGATGCCACGGCCCAACGAATCCGGTTTGACGGCATCTGCAGCGGATGGTATCAGCCGAAAGCTCAGGTGGGAACGGTACTCCCCTTCAGTGAGATCGGCAGGTTTTCTCAACATCATGCGCACAACCTGGACCTGACGGGGCTCCAGCATTACTCGTCGAGGGCTGAAACGGACAAAAGTGTCGGCAAACCTGTCATTCGGGCCTGGCAAGGTGTTCTTGTCGATCTCCCTGATCTCTCCATTTTCACTCATGCGAGCCTGAACAAAGGAGATCGCGTAGGTATGTGCCTTGTCGCTGCGGTTGATAAGCGCCAGTTCGGTGGTATTCATATTGCCCTCAAAGACAATACGTGTAGGGGTTATCAGCAGATCCTGGAGTGAATAACCGGAAGAAACAGGCTCTTCGGCTGCCACGGCTGACTTGGTGAGCCCGAAAACTGATGCAGCAATGAAAAAGGCGAAGAGCAGGAGCTTGATGTTCATAGTGCGTCGCTTAAAAGGTTTTTCTTTGGGACGCTACAGTACAGCTCCAAATTTACAAAAGAGAAGTGCGCTTTCCAAAAACAGGGAGAGGCCGGACTTATTTGCCGGCCTCTCCCTGAACGTCAGAATTCCCGATTAAACAGAGCGAGTGCTTAGTTGTATGCGGCAGTTACGTTAAAGGTACCACTGTAGGTTCCGGATGGCTGATTAGCACCCACATGAAGCGTTCCTCCAACCCTGAAAACATCACTGCCACCGGTCAACGTTCCAGTTGTAACGGTTTTTGTAAAGGCATCCACCGTCATAGTGTTTGTGCCACTGTAAATAGTGATATCCGAGGATGGTAACGATACCGTGTAGTTCGCATTCGCATCACCGGTTACCTTAAATTGCGCAGGTCCGAACGGTAAAAGGTTGGTCCCCGTTACGGTTGTAAAGGAGCGCGCACCGGAGCCGAAAGGATTAATGGTTACGGTTCCCGCTGAAGGGCCGGCAATGATATTACCGAAAGCAAGATCGCCACCTGTTGTTGAGCCTGTTTCATACTTGGCAACAGAAATTGCGCCGGCAATCGTTGCTGTTGCGGTTCCGTTATCACCAACTACTATTGCCTGGGCATCGCTTCCAAACGCGAACAAGGCTGCCAGACAGGAGAGTGCCAGAATTTTCTTTTTCATGATAGGTTTCCTTTTGATGTTGTAAGTGGTTGCTGACTGTTTATTGATGGGTACGGGATGTATTCCTCTCGATATATATGTGTTCGTTGTTCTTTGTATATGATATATAGGTTACTTCCTGGTTCAAATATATATTACTTTATATATTATCCAAATATTCCCTAAAAAAAATAAATAATATTTTACAGTTTTTATTAAAGGAAGGGACGCTCTTTTTATTCGTTCATCCTGTTATTTTATTGGTTTACGCATAAGAACGTGTATTATAACGTATAATATGTGGATTATTGGCGTTTTTATGGCTTGTTCAGCATTTCCTCTCTTTTTTATGGTGCGATCATGATCTGAAAGTCGGGACTTTTGAAAGCGGATTTATGCATATGTTTATATATATAATCTGAGTATATATGCCGGGGTTCCTGACAAAACAGGGGGGGACGGTTTTCCGGAGTCTTAAAGCGAAGCTGTCGGATCACGGAACAAGGTAATAACAGATCTGATTGCTGCATGAGTGCGGGGCAGGAGTTGTTCTGTTGGCAGTTTATCCTGAAGGGATGGTTTTGTCTGCATTATTGTCATCATGCAGCAGCTGTTTTTTTGTCGGGGGAACGGGTCACTTCTTCCTGAGTTGTCTTTCGAAGGTCAGAGAGCGAGTAGAACTGAAAACTGTCGGCAGGAAAATCAGGGGTGCTCCGTGAGCGGTTTCAAGGATGCCGCATTGCAAAAGGAAGAGAGTTGTTTGCAAGGGTCACTTCAGATTTTTTTATCAACGCTGATTTCCGGTTTCTTTACAGGAGGTTGTGTGATGATGATGGTCATGTTCATGTCGAAAAGGTAGTCATCCTTGATCGTGAGAGATCGTTTCGGGGAATTGCCGAAAGCCCTGCCATCGATCGATTCAGCAGCAAGCTGGTAGGTTCCACTCCGTAAACCGTCTGCACGATAGTAGCCGAACTCATTGGTAACGGTCTCGACTGCCGGTTTTTCCTCTTTTCCTGAAACCACCATTTTGACATTGGCAATGCCGTTACCGGCTGCATCGGTAATCCGTCCGGCAACGCCGAACTCTGCATAGACCGGGATATTGATACCGGTGACGGTTCCGTTTTTTACCTCAACCTTCTGCTCCTTTTGGTCAACAACGAGCTCAATGGGTAATTTTTCGGGATCAACCGAGACGTTATAGATGCCTGGTTTCAGGCTGCCGACAAAAAATGAACCGTCAATCTGTCGCTGCTGCATGCTGCGCCCGTTGAGCAGAATGCCGATATTATTGATATCGGAAGAGGAGAGTTTTGTTTCATTGGCGATATCGAGGGATCCCGCGATACCTCCTCTTGTCAGGGTAATTGCGCTGCGGTTGATGGGGAAAAATCTTCTGTTCGACAACCCGAGATCCCATGAAAGCGACAGTGAAACGCTTTTTTCAGCATTCTCGCTGATGATGTCACTAAACATGTCCTCCAGATCAAGACTTGTTGCATTGTTCATATTATAGCTGTACTGCAGGGAGAGACGGAGTCCTGCATTGATATACCTGCTTATCGAACCGGCAACGCCGAACGCTCCATCAGAGTAGGATATTCCGGTCTGTATCAGGTCGCTTGAGTTTTTTCTCGGGTACCAGTCGATGACCATGTTGGTGACATGGTCACCTGTAGGAACGGCATAGTCGTTAATGATGCGGAGTTTCCATTGCTCACTGAGATCATGCTGATAGTCGAGAGTGACAATATCGCTGTCGTAGATTGCCCGGAGGTTGCTGCGATTGCCGATTCTGAAGTCGGCTTCATACCGGTAGTTTTCATCATCATCCGGAATTGCCGAGAGTGAGAGCCAGGAGAATGGATACCAGTTGGCGGCAGGAAGGATATAGTGTCGCAAGAGCGAGTCGCCCTGCACCTCATGGCGTGCAAAGAGTTGCAGTCCCAGATTTCTGAATGGGTTGAGAGAGATGCGGAATGAGTGGTTGAGATCTTTTTCCTTTTCATCGTTTCCGAAACGGTCGTTATGCATGCTTCCCCAGTAGGAGGCATGCCAGTATCTGTAACGCCCTTCAACCCGCATGTCAGCGCCATAACTGCTGTTTGTCTTTGCACCGTAAAGTGCGGCTGTCCAGTGCGAGCCTAAGGAGAAAACCGTTCCGGCAAGAAGGTCAAGACTTCCTGTCAACGGGTTTTGCTGCATGGCGGCTTCAACGGTTACTCTGTCGCTCAA
>JAAXUM010000105.1 GCA_013336025.1 Chlorobiaceae bacterium | reverse complement strand
TGAATCCGGTCATAATCCTCGGGCCGATTTTTAGCGCCAGACTGTCCGGGGCCCTGGCGGCCCTGACAGGCAGGGCCTGACGCATCAGGAGCAGGATCAAAAGAGAGGTCGGCAGCAGGTTTTTTTTCATAGGGGAACGGGTTTTTTTTGTGGTTTCAGGAGGCTTTTTTTGTGAGTTTCAGTTCGCCTTCCAAAACCTCAATTGCTACGGTGTCGCCTTCCTGAACCTCTGCCGAGAGGATGAGTTCCGAGAGTTTGTTGGTGATTTTTCGCTGCATCACCCTTTTGAGCGGCCGCGCTCCGAATGCCGGGTCGAATCCTGCCTGTGCTATCCATTCAAGTGCAGGGTCGGTGATGGTAAGGGTGATTCTCTGGCGTGCCGCCATCTCCTGTATGCGTTTGAACTGGATGAGCACGATTTTTGTGAGGTCTGTTCGCGTGAGCGGGGTAAAGAGGATGATTTCGTCGATCCGGTTGAGAAATTCAGGTTTTACCTGCTGTTTGAGCAGAAGAAAGAGCTTTTCCTGGAGACCGGAAAGGAGCATATCCCGATTCATGCCATCCATTTTTTCCATCTCTGCCTGGATGAGCTGCGCCCCGATGTTGCTGGTCATGATGATGATGGTGTTCTTGAAGTTCACCGTATGTCCCTTGCTGTCGGTGAGGCGACCGTCGTCAAGGATCTGCAGGAGGATGTTGAAGACGTCGGGATGCGCTTTTTCGATTTCGTCGAGCAGGACGACTGAGAATGGTTTGCGCCGGACTGCTTCGGTGAGCTGCCCTCCCTCTTCATAGCCGACATATCCGGGAGGGGCTCCGACGAGCCGGCTGACGGTATGTGATTCCATGTATTCGCTCATGTCGATGCGGATCATCGAGTCTTCGTTATCGAAAAGGTATTCGGCAAGTGCCCGGGCAAGTTCGGTTTTTCCTACGCCTGTGGGCCCGAGAAAGATAAATGAACCTATGGGTTTTTTTTCGTCGCCCATTCCTGCTCTTGAGCGCTTTACCGCTTCGCTGACCGCCGTGACGGCCTCTTCCTGGCCGATTACCCGCTGGTGGAGTTCGGTTTCGATGTGCAGGAGTTTCTGTCGTTCGGATTGCAGCATTTTGCTGACCGGTATGCCTGTCCATCGTGAGACGATATCGGCGATATCTTCAGCGTCAATCTCTTCTTTCATGATGAGATCGCCCGAGGCCTGTTTTTCTTCTATTTTTCTTCGGTTTTCATCGATTCTGCGCTGGATATCGACTATTTTGCCATACCGGATTTCGGCTACCTTTCCGTAGTCGCCCTGTCGTTCGAACTCTTCAGCCTGCAGCCGGAGCTGCTCAAGCTCTGCTTTCAGTGTTCTTGATGACTGGATCAGCTCTTTTTCGCTGTCCCATTGTGCTTTTATTGTTGTCTGTTCCTCAACAAGGTTGGCAAGCTGTTTTTCGATTTCCTGCAGCCGTTGACGGGTATCAGCAATACTCATGGTTTTGTCTGGTTTGATTGCGGGCTGTTAATACAAAATATTGTGTAAATTTAACCCATAAATTTCATAAAAGATAACCTCGCTGTTTCATCAATATTTAACAGGTGTTTCTTTGCAAAAGTTCTCAATCGGATCCATAACTGTTCCTGAAAAAGGCGATCTGCTGTTTATTGCCGGCCCTTGTCTTGTGGAAAACCGGGCAATGGCTGTTGAAATTGCTGAGGAGCTTGGGAGGATAAGCCGGCAGGAGGGGGTGAAGTTTCTTTTCAAGGGCTCGTATCGTAAGGCAAACCGTTCATCGGGAGGTTCTTTTACCGGTATTGGCGATCAGGAGGCGCTTGAAATTCTTGCCGGTATACGGGAGTCTTTCGGGATGCCTGTTGTGACCGATGTTCATGAAACGTCGGAGGTCGCGCTGGCGGCCCGGTATGTTGACGTGCTGCAGATACCTGCGTTTCTTTGTCGTCAGACTGAACTGCTTGTGGCGGCGGGCGAGTCGGGAAGGGCGGTGAATATCAAGAAGGGGCAGTTTATGGCTCCTGAAGATATGGCTTTTGCTGCCGCCAAGGTTGCCGGAACAGGTAACCGTCGCATCATGCTGACGGAACGGGGAAGCTCGTTCGGATATCATAATCTTGTTGTCGATTTCCGCTCTTTTCCGAAGATGGCTTCGGCAGGGTATCCTGTTCTGTATGATGCAACCCATAGCCTTCAGCTTCCCTCTTCGGGCAGTGGCGTTTCTGGCGGGGAGCGCGAGTTTATGATGCCGCTTGCCCGTGCAGCAGTTGCGGCAGGGGTTGACGGTTTGTTTTTTGAGGTGCATCCTTCGCCGGAACATGCGCTTTCAGATGCGGCG
Organism: Chlorobiaceae bacterium; assembly: GCA_013336025.1. GTDB lineage: Bacteria > Bacteroidota > Chlorobiia > Chlorobiales > Chlorobiaceae > Chlorobium. The sequence continues at coordinate 4,196 of JAAXUM010000105.1, read as the reverse complement.
ACCCAGGTGCGTCTCGATGATTTTGCTTCTGTTGTTAAAGAGCTGGTGCAGCTTCGCCGCTGTATGCAGTCTATTCATTCACTATAAAACGGTTACGCTCTTGTCAGGTTTTCAGTTTTTCGGGATGCAGCCTTCAGAGGCGGATCCCTCTTCAAAGATTCAGCAGGCGCTTGCTGCTGTCAGGGCTCTGGTTATTCCTGTTGACGGTGTGCTCAATGGCGGCAGGATTACGATTGACGGCAGTGGCCGGGAGATCTGCTCGATCTCTGTGAGGGATGCAACAGCGTTGAAAGAGGCTCTGAAGCACGGGTTTCATGTGGCGGTGGTTTCAGAGCGCAATGCGGAGGTGTACAGGCCTCTTCTTGAGCAGCTCGGTGTTACGGAGCTTTATCTCAATGCCGAAAGCGTTTTTGATGCCTATGTCTCTTTTCGGGATGCCGCAGGCCTTGATGATGATTCATGTGCCTATATCGGTGACGATCTTGGCGATATATCGGTGCTTGAGCAGGTGGGGTTTCCTGTTACTCCTATTGACGGGACGGACTATCTTCGTCATCGCGTTGCTTATATTTCTGCCTATGAGGGTGGCAAGGGGTGTGTGAGGGAGATCGTTGAGATGATTCTGATGCAGCAGGGCAAGTGGTCGTATATGGATCATCGCGAAGCATAGGGAGTTTCCGGAAAACCTGTTACGGAATCAGATCGTCCGGTTGTCACGATGTGTCGGGGGGGAGTGTTCAGACCGGGTCGTTCTGGTATTGGTGCAGAATTCGGGCTGTTTCCGCAAGCGTGAGCATGCCGACAATGTTTGTTCCGTGGTTCGGTTCAAGGTGAACGTCGCCCTGGTAGTCGATTCCCGCTTCAAGCGCCTGTTCAAGCGCTTCGATTTTTCCAAGCAGACTGTATGCCGCAGATTGCGGCGTTGAGCAGGAGACGGGGGGGTTCTTCTCTCCGTGCAGAAAATATCCTTCAGGAATATGCTCTTTTCGCGGTACTCCGTGCCAGTGGGTCATGGATGCTCCCTGGTGTTCGAGATAGCGGGGAAAGGCTGAGTCCGGTTTTGCGGTTTTGAGGATACTTGCAACCAGAACATTGCCAAGTGCATGGGCGGCAATGGTGAGCGTATCGAACGATGGTTTTGCGGTTGTGCCTTCAGGCAGCTTCCCTGCCGTTTTCATGGAGATTCTTCCGTTTTTCAGTCTGATTTCAACAAGATCGGTTTTGGGGTTCAGGTTGTTTTTTCGGCATCCTGAACGGGTGGTAAGAATGGCTACTTCCGGAATCGGTACCAGATAGGTCCGGTTCTGAATGCGAACCGGGAGCATGGTTTGCTCGGCGTTGTTTTTATTCTGCCCGGACGTGTTGCGCTCCTGCCTTATGGCGGCTTCTGCTCTGACTGGAAGCTGACGGGCAAAAAACCCGTAACTCATGCCGTTGCGTTCGTCGAGGTAGCGTGCTACTATTTTTTTGTAGTAGTCGTTACGGTAGGGAAGGTTTTCGCGCGAGGTATGGGTCAACAGGTAACTGCTGCTGCTCCAGAGCGAGCTGCACAGGAGAAAATCCTCTGTTGTGGCTTCTGATGCCATCGCTTCATCCTGTTTTGCCGGATGAAGGATGTCAAGGGTTTCCGGTTTTGGCGGAACTACCTGTGCGGTGAGTTTTGGCACCAGTGTGCAGCGCACGTCGTTTTTGTCGGGGTATGGGCCCTGGAGGGTGACAACGCCTCCGTTCATGGTGCAGAGTGTCCAGGTGTGGTCGGTGACGAAGATGAGCATGTGCACCATGTCGCGGGCAAGTCTCCGGACAATGATGTTGAGCCGATCCTGTGCTGTTGCTTCCGGGGTCAGTGGTGCGGGTTCGTCGTAAATGCCGACAATGATGTTGTTGTAGAGCGTTGATACACGGTTGATGGCAAGCAGGTTGTCGGGGAACTCTCCAGGGGCGAGAATCACTGTTCCCGGACGGAATCGTCCGTTCGGCAGTGCGCCGTTGTCGGGGGTGGATACGGGGATGCCAAGTTCTGCCATGCTTGCAGAGAGGGCATGGCAAAATCGTTCGAGGCGTTCTGAAATGACGGGTGCTGGATAGAGAATGGGGCGAAGCTGTTTGCACATTTCGTCGAGATGCAGTGGCGTCTCTTTCGGTATGCCGAGAAGCTGGTTCAGTGAGTCCGTGGTGATGCTGTGATTCATGAAGCTGGCGCGTATAGGAATTCAGGGTGAGGCGGTCCGCTGTTTACTGGTTTGAGTCGTGTTCGCGACCCCAGAGCAGTTTGGTTCGCAGTATTTCACAGTAGTCGCGGTTTTCGTTGGCGACCAGATTGATGACCTGTTGTGATTTTTTTACGGTTACCACTTCCTGCGGGGCAAGCAGTTTTCGAAGATGCCCGTCGCCATTGAGGGGGAACTCTCCGTCGGGGGCGTCGATTGAGACCTGGATGATTTTTTCGTCATTGATGACGATCGGTCTTATCGTAAGCATGTGCGGGCAGATCGGGGTAATGACAAAGACGCTTGATTTCGGCGCGATGATCGGGCCTCCTGCAGACATGGAGTAGGCGGTGGATCCGGTGGATGTGGCTATGATGATCCCGTCGGCCCTGTAGGAGCCGAGGAGCTCTCCGTCAAGTTTTATGACAAAGGTCGGAATGCGAGGATAGGTGCCTTTTTCAATGACCACATCGTTGAGTGCTCTGAGTTGTTCAATTCTGCCGTTCGTGGAGAATGTGGCTTCAAGCTGGGATCGGTTGTGTATGGAGTAGTTTCCGCTCAGAACTTTTTCTATTGCCGATACCATCTCATCGGGCGAGAACTCTGTTAAAAAGCCGAGGTATCCGACGTTGATGCCTATGACCGGTTTGGTTACGGAGTAGTGAGAGGTAAAGAGCAGCGTTCCGTCACCTCCGAGCGAGACAAAGGCGTCGCACTGTTTGTTGAGTTCCTCGATCGGCGCGGTCTGGGGGATCTGGAGTGCGATTGCAGAGGCTGTGTCGAAGATATAGTCGTGGCCACGCTTCGAGAGCCATGCCATGAGATCTCGGGCAAGGGCGATCGCTCGTTCTCTGGATGTGTTGATGACGATACCGAATTTCATTCTCTGTTTATCTCTTTAAGAGTTTGGTAGAGCTGGTTGGCATCTCGAAAGCGCTGCTGGAGTTTTGCCATGTTGAGCGCTTTTACCTCAAGGGCAAGTTCGGCGAGTTCTTTTGAAAATTGTTCGAGTTCTTCAGCGATGTTGTCGCTGTTTGTGGCTACAATGTCACGCCAGATTTTCCATGGACTTCCTGCCAGCCTTGTGAGCGTGGCGAATCCCGGCCCTGATTTGCTGATGGCGTCGGCGCAATGGGTCATGAGCAGCGTGGAGAGGAGTTGCGGCAGATGACTGATTTTTGCAATGATCTGATCGTGTTCTTCCGGAGTCATCGCGATGGTGATGCATCCGGCCGATTCAAGCAGTTTTTTGAGGAAGAGGCCTTTTTCGCTGTCAAGCAGTCCCTTGTTATCGCACAGGATCATCGGTCGGCCTTTCAGCATGTTTTCATGGGACTCGTGGTATCCCTGCTGTTCCTTGCCTGCCATGGGGTGCATCCCGATAAAGGGCAGCGCAAGTTCTTCGGCTTTTTTTGCTATCAGGGATTTGGTGCTGGAAACGTCGGTGATGAGTGTGTCAGGTGCTGCAAACTGTTTTATCTCGTCAAGGAGCGTGATGTTGACCTCGACCGGAGCGGAGAGGATAAGCAGATCGGCCTTATAGAGCGTGGCTTTGTCGGTGACAAACCGGTCAAGACCGAGATTTTTCAGGCAGAGGATGTCGCATTCGCTCAGTGAGGGGTCGAATCCCTGGAGGATGATCTGTTTGTCGGCTATGATCGGCGCGTTCCGGAAGGCTCGCAAAAGGGAGGCTCCGATCAGTCCGAGACCGATAAAGGAGATGCTTTGTACTGGCGGATTATGGCTCATACGGGTCAGGGCTGCTGATTTGCCCTGCTTCCCGGGGCATCAATCTCGATTCCTTCCTTGCAGAGAGGGCACTCTTCAGGGGTGTAGCTGATGACCTCCATTGAAAGCACGGCGTACTGGTCATCGGTCAGCCTGACTTTTCCGTTACTGCGATCAACGACGCATCCGACTCCGATAATGACGGCGCCTGCGCTTTTGAGCAGTTCAATGACTTCCTGAACCGAGCCTCCGGTGGTA
>JAAXUM010000104.1 GCA_013336025.1 Chlorobiaceae bacterium | reverse complement strand
CGTCACCATAATATTATTGAACGACGCCTTGATATTATGGTGACGATAACCGATGTGCTCGGAAATACGGTTTCCTGGTCAAGTGCAGGAAAAAACGGATTCAAAGGGTCAAAAAAGAATACTCCCTATGCATCGCAGATAACCTCTGAGGCTGCAGCAAAGGAGGCGTTTGATCTTGGCATGCGACATGTGAACGTGCTTATCAAAGGTCCGGGTGCTGGACGTGATGCGGCAATCAGGGCTTTGCAGGGCGCAGGACTTGAGGTGCGCAGTATCAAGGATATTACGCCTCTTCCTCATAACGGCTGCAGGCCACCGAAACGCAGAAGAGTCTGACTTTATATAATCATAGAATTTCAATGAAGCATTTGATATGGCAAGATTTAGAGGCTCTATAACAAAAGTATCCCGCAGGTTAGGTATTGCGCTTTCTCCGAAAGCCGAGAAATATCTTGAAAGAAGACCATTTGCGCCAGGCCAGCACGGGCAATCGAGAAAAGGAAAGGTCTCTGAATATGCTTTACAGCTCAGAGAAAAGCAGAAAATGAAATACCTTTACGGGATTCTTGAAAAGCAGTTCAGAACATATTACCGGAAGGCAGTTTCACAGCGAGGTGTCACGGGTGATAACCTTGTAAAGCTTCTTGAGAGGCGGTTCGATAATGTTGTGTTCAGAAGCGGTTTCGCGGCATCACGTGCAGCAGCCCGCCAGCTTGTTACCCATGGTCATCTTATGATCAACGGGAAAAAAGTAAATATACCGTCATATCTGCTTACGCCGGGTGAACTGATTGAGTTTCGCCAGAAAAGTAAAAATATGGGAGCCGTTACGGATTCCCTGAACAAGGCGTCGGATGCTCGCATTCCTTCATGGATTCAGGTTGACAAGGCAAACCAGAAAGCCGTTTTTCTTAGTGTTCCGGAAAGAGAGGAAGTGCAGGAGCCGTTTAACGAGCAGCTTGTTGTCGAGCTCTACTCGAAGTGATTTTAATGAATACTAAGGTATAAATACTATGATATACCAAATGCAGATGCCTGCTAAAATAGAGGTTGACGAAGCAACGCATACGGAGATGTTTGGACGGTTTATAGCTCAGCCTCTCGAAAGAGGGTATGGGGTGACTATTGGTAATGTAATGCGCAGGGTATTGCTTGCCTCACTCCCAGGAACAGCGATAACCGGTGTGAAAATAGAGGGGGTTTATCATGAGTTTTCAGCAATAGAAGGCGTAAGAGAGGATGTTCCTGAAATTGTGCTGAATCTCAAGAAAGTAAGGTTTAAATCCAACTGCAAAAGAAGCTGCAAGACTTCTCTTGCCATTACGGGAACAAAGGACTTTACTGCCGGTGATATTATTGCCAAGGAAGGTGAATTCGAGGTTTTGAATAAGGATCTTCATATCGCAACAGTGAATGCAGGTTCGGTTCTTAATATCGAGATCTATATCGGCAGAGGGAGAGGGTATCTTCCGGCTGAAGAAAATCGGCCTGAAGGGATGCCCATCGGGTACATTGCTATTGATGCAATTTTCACTCCGATTAGAAATGTCAAGTTTACGGTTGAAAATACCCGTGTAGGTCAAAGAACCGACTATGAGAAGATGATTCTCGATGTTGAAACAGATGGCTCGATAGCCCCTGATGATTCTATCAGTCTTGCTGGCAAGATCATAAATGATCATGTGATGTTTTTTGCAAACTTTTCGCCAACAGAGGAAGAGTTTACTGAAGAAGAGTTCAAGCAGCAGGATGATGAGTTTGAGAGTATGCGCAAACTGCTTCATACAAAAATAGAAGATCTCGATCTTTCCGTCAGATCTCATAACTGTTTGAGACTTGCCGAGATAGATACTATTGGCGATCTGGTTTCAAGAAAAGAGGACGAGTTGCTTAATTACAAGAATTTTGGCAAAAAGTCTTTGACTGAGCTGAAAGAGCAGCTTGAAAAGTTTGATCTGAAATTTGGTATGGATATCACCAGGTATCAGATGAAGTGAGAAAAGTTTAAAGGAAAATTTTTGAATATTTGAGATCAGGAATCAGTCATGCGTAAAGTCAAGCCGGCAAGAAAACTTGGGAGAACTGCTGCACATAGAAAGGCAACGTTGTCCAATCTGTCAACACAGCTTATCCTGCATAAGAGAATCGAGACAACCGAGGCAAAAGCCAAGGAAACCCGCAGGGTTGTTGAGAAGATTATCACAAAAGCACGAAAAGGCACGGTTCATGCCCAGCGTATAATTTTTAAAGATATTCGCGACAAAGAGGCAATAAAAGTTCTTTTTGAAGAGATTGTGGCAAAAATAGGTACTCGTAACGGTGGTTATACAAGAGTGATAAAGCTTGCACCCCGATATGGCGATGCAGCAAAAATGGCGGTTATCGAGCTTGTTGATTATCACGAAATGCCAGCAGATGGTCAGAAGCCGGTCAAGCAGGATCGCAGCAAGAGGGTTAAAGGTTCTAAAAAGTCGGAAATCGCTTCCTGAGAGTCGGAAAAAGATGAGAGGCGGATTGCTGATCAGTTATCTGCTTTATAAATTGCCCTTTACATAGTCATTGCATGCCTCACGGATTCGTTCAGCGTGCAATGACTATATGTTTTTCTGCAAAACATGGACTGTAACTGCTTACAGGAAATTGCTCCACAATCGAAGGGAACTCACCGTTATTATTTTTTCCTGCCAGAGCTTTTTTGATTTCAAGACCGAGATCTCCACCTTTCAGGCAAATCAGAACTCCACCCGGTTTGAGAAGTTTCGATGCATAGGCGCACAATTGTTCAAGCTGTGCAACCTGCCTGCTCAACACGGTATCGAAGCTTAACCCTTTAAGTTCTTCAACCCTTGAGTGAACTGCGGTGGCATTTTTTATGTCAAGTACTTTTATCATCGACTGGCAGGCCGTGATTTTTTTCCCTGTTGCATCTACCAGAAGAAATTGTGTATCTGGCCAGGCGATAGCCAGAGGAATACCTGGCAGTCCACCACCGGTTCCGAGGTCAAGAACCTTTTCACCTGGAGAAAACCGGTGAAAAAGGCCGATCAGGAGAGAGTGAAAAACATGCTTGATCAGTATCGGCGCATCCTCTTTGCGGCTTATAAGATTTATTTTGTTATTCCACTCTTCGAGAAGCAGGGCATAGCCGGCAAGTTTTTCATACTGTAAAGGAGAGAGAAGAATATTCTCCTTGTTGCACAGTGTTTCAAGCTCCGCCATCATTGCGATCGTATTATTCGTCTCCATACATTTTCATTAAGGTCGTTTACAGCCGATCAATCAAAAAACGATATTTTGAGATCAAAGGCAAATCAAACAATCGAAATAGCGGGGCTGTTTAAGGTGTTCAATGTGCAAAAAAATAATTGTAAATTTAATCAGATGCCTGCCGCTTCTGTGTGGTTTACCTTGTAAATATTCATAATAAGGGAGTGCAATGAATCAGGCTTTCAACGAGCATGTCTATGCTGTTATCATGGCAGGTGGAACCGGAAAGTTGCTCTGGCCACTTTCGCGCAAAAAAACACCAAAACAGTTTGTCGATATTTTTGATAACACAACGATGATTGAAAAAACGATTCATCGCATTGCGGGAATCGTAGCCCCTGAAAATATCATCATTATCACCAATGAACAGGGCAAGACAATGTTGACGAAGTCGGAATGTCCAATATGCCCTCAGAATATCAGCGTTGAACCATTAAGCCGCAATACCGCACCTTGTATAGCTCTGGCAAGTGCTTACATCAAAAAAAGGGATCCGGATGCTGTTACGGTTGTTCTTCCATCAGACCATCTGGTCATTGAAGAAGAGAAATTTCTCGGAATAATGCAGGCGGGTATCAGAATTGCTGAAAATAAAACAGCTCTTGTCACGATAGGAATTACTCCGGATCATCCTGAGACAAACTATGGATACATTCAGGCAGACCGGCAGGTTCAAGCTGATCCACTGGATTGCGATATGGGAGATTACCTGATGTACAAGGTCAAGACTTTTGCTGAAAAACCGGATTATGCCACTGCTGTACAGTTTCTTGAAAGCAGGGATTTTTATTGGAACAGCGGGATGTTTATCTGGCACATCGATATGTTTTGCAAAGAGATAGAACGATCTCTTCCTGATTTGCACAGCGATTTCCTTACTATATATCAAAATCTTGGTACCATAAACGAGTCCAGGATAATCAAGGATGTCTATAGCTGGATCCATCCGATCTCGGTGGATTACGGTATTATGGAAAAAGCCGAATCAGTTTATATGCTGGTAGGCGAGTTCGGTTGGACAGATCTTGGCAACTGGGATCAGGTCGCTGAAGTTTCTCGACGTTCAGCATCTTCTTCCGATCCCAGGGACAAGAGCATTGTTTTGACAGAGTGCGAAGATATTTATATCAGAAAGCCCAAGGATAAGGTCGTCTGTGTGATCGGGGCAAGAAATCTGATTATTGTTGATACAGGCGACGCACTGCTTGTTTGCAGCAAAGGTGAGTCACATAAAGTAGGCGGTGCTCTTGATCAACTTCGACGAGATGATTTTGAAAAACATCTTTAAACGTCAGAAGCTCTCGTCCAGCTTGCCCCCTCTTTTGTGTCCTTGACCTCGATTCCCGCTTCAAGAAGTTTGTCTCTGATTGCATCACTCAGCGCAAAGTTTTTCTGTATCCTTGCATCCGCACGCATATCAAGCAGAATGGATATCACGTCGTCCAGAATGTTATCTGCATGAACAGTGCCTGTTGTGAATGGTTGAGACTCTGGCGGGATAATTCCAAGGAGGGTGGTGCCATAGGTCACGAGAAAACTTTTTGCATGAGCAAGTGCCGTTTCAGAAAGGCCATCCGTACGGTCAAGTGCAATGTTCAGAAACTTTGAAAAATCAAACAGCACAGAAACAGCTATGGGCGTATTGAAGTCGTCGTTCATGGCTGATTCAATCCGTTCTGTGAAGCTTGAAAGATCAAGGTCACCTGATCCCGGTTTAGCCTGAAGCAGCCGACGCATGGTGTCGTGAAGTTTTCCCAGCCCTGTCTGTGATGCCCTGATAGCGGTTTCGGAATAATCAAGCGGTGAGCGATAGTGCGATTGCAGAATGAAGAACCTGATAACGAGAGGGTCAACTTTCTTGAAGAGATCTTTAAGGTTTACCGAGTTTTTCAGTGATTTCCCCATTTTCGTACCATTGACCGTAACCATGTTGTTGTGCATCCAGTAGCGAACAAACGGTTTTCCGCTTGCTGCCTCTGACTGCGCTATTTCACAGTCATGATGCGGGAATTTATTTTCCATTCCTCCACCGTGAATGTCAATCGTTGTACCGAGATATTTTGTTGCCATCGCTGAACATTCAACATGCCAGCCGGGATAGCCACGGCCCCACGGTGAGTTCCACTGCATCATATGTCCTGCCTCTGCTTTTTTCCAGAGTGCAAAATCAGAAGGGCTTCGTTTTTCAGACCGGAGCTGAACCCGGATACCTGATTGCACGGCATCCTGATCGGTTCGTCCCGAGAGTTTTCCATAGTCGGGGAAAGAGTCGACCGAAAAATAGACATTGCCATTGACCACATAGGCGTGTTCAGATGCAATGAGCTTTTCGATAAGCGCGATCTGTTCTGGAATATGCCCTGTAGCTGTCGGCGCAATATTAGGCCGTTCAATACCCAGCCTGTCCATGTCTTCATAGAAGCTGCGCGTGTAGAGCTGCGCAATCTCCATCGGGTCTGTTTTTTCAGTTCTTGCCTGCCGCTCGATTTTATCCTCTCCCTCATCACCGTCGTCAGTAAGATGACCGACATCGGTAATGTTCTGTACATACTTTACCCTGAAACCGATATGACGCAGCCAGCGTGCCACAACATCAAACGAAACATAGCTTTTGGCATGTCCGAGGTGGGCATGGCCATACACCGTCGGGCCGCATACATACATGGTGACCAGTCCGGGGTAAAGAGATTCAAATTGTTCCTTTCTTTTTCCCAGCGAATTGTATATAAATAAAGACATCGTGTATTGTTAAGCCATTTGGCAGTGCATAGAGTGTTAAAAACCTGATGAAAGTTAAACATTTGGGTTTTTAACGCAAGGTTTTTAGCTTCCTTTTTTCCATGTAATGGCGGCACTGTTTTGCAGTGCCGCCTGTTTCTTTTTTTTCTATGACAGGTTCCTCAGCCATGAAAATTACTGATGCGGCTTTTTATACAAGTGCTGCAGCGCTTTCCGGGCTTCCTGATCTTCAGATTCCTGAAATTGTATTTGCCGGCAGGTCGAATGTCGGTAAATCAACATTGCTGAACTCACTTGCCGGAATCAAAGGACTTGCAAAAACCAGTTCAACACCGGGCAAGACCAGACTGATAAACTTTTTTCAAATCAATAAAGCCTTCTTTTTTGTCGATTTGCCCGGTTACGGTTTTGCCGCTGTCGGACATGAACAGCACGAAGCATGGAAAAAGCTGTTGACAACCTATATCGAGAGGCGCGCTGCTATTACGCTTGTTGTGCTGCTCATTGATTCCCGCCACCCGGCCATGCAGTCAGACCGGGAGATGATCGAGATCGGAAGAGC
>JAAXUM010000346.1 GCA_013336025.1 Chlorobiaceae bacterium | reverse complement strand
CATCACATCCTTTCCAACTCCGGACTCAGTCATCGGCTATCAGAAAGTATCGAGTGACCCTCAGTGCATCATTGACGAGCAGGTTGGAGATGATTATATCGCTCTGACACAGCGCCCGAACTATTCCGCAGAGGCGGCATGGAAGAATGAAGAAGAACGTTCCGATTACATTCAATCGAACAAGCTCAGGTTCCTGCGACCCTACCAGTTGAAAGCCATTGTTGCCCTGCAGAAGGCTGTCAGGGATGGACAGGATCGTTTTCTTTTTGAAATGGCTACAGGCACAGGCAAAACACTTGTTGCTGCAGCAGTGATCAAGCTCTTTCTGAAAACCAGCAATTCCCGCCGTGTTCTTTTTCTTGTTGATCGCCTCGAACTTGAAGATCAGGCAAAAAAATCTTTTATATCCACACTTGCCAACGATTATAAAACCGTTATCTACAAAGAGAATCGTGACGATTGGCGTAGAGCGGAAATAGTTGTTACCACCGTTCAGTCACTGCTTTTCAACAACAAATACCAGAGGCTTTTTTCGCCAACAGATTTCGACCTTGTCATCTCCGACGAAGCCCATCGCTCCATTGGCGGAAATGCACGTGCCGTTTTCGATTACTTTATCGGTTACAAGCTTGGGTTGACTGCAACACCGCGAGACTACCTCAAGAAGTTTGACACAACCAGCAACGCATCAAAAGATCCCCGCGAGCTTGAACGCCGGATGCTTCTCGACACCTATCGAACCTTTGGCTGCGATAACGGTCAACCAACATTCCGTTATTCATTGCTTGACGGAGTAAAAGATGGCTTTCTCATCAACCCGACGGTGGTCGATGCAAGAACCGGCATTACTACGGAGCTTCTTTCGGAAAAAGGGTTCATCGTTACCATTACCGACGACGAAGGAGAAAATCAGGAAGAGGCATACAAAGTCCGGGAGTTTGAAAAACGCTTCTTTTCTGACGCCACAAACACACTGCTTTGCAAAACCTTTCTTGAATATGCCCTGCGTGATCCGGTCAGTGGCGAGATAGGGAAATCAATTATCTTTGCAGTCAGTCAGAACCATGCAGCTCGCCTCACCCAGGTGCTCAATCTGATTGCCGACAGGATGTTTCCCGGCAGATACCAGTCTGATTTTGCGGTGCAGGTAACGTCGCAAATCCCAGACGCCCAGCAGTTTACCATCAACTTTACCAATAACAACCTGCTCGGTTCCGGTAACTTCATGGATACCTATCGGACAAGCAAGGCGCGTGTCTGTGTTACTGTCGGTATGATGACCACCGGTTACGACTGCCCTGATATTCTGAACCTTGGCCTGTTTCGGCCCATCTTCTCTCCGACAGACTTCATCCAGATAAAGGGGCGCGGCACCAGAAAGCATCTTTTCCTTGACCAGCTTTTTGATGATAACGTAAGCAGCAGTGTTCGGCATCCTCAAAAGAGCGCCTACATGCTCTTCGATTTCTTTGCCAATTGCGAATACTTCGAGAAAAAATTCAAATATGACAAGAAGATCAAGCTTCCCAAAGCGCAATCCAAAGGAGGCGATGGGTCCGATACGGGAGCTGGTGCCATATCTGACATCTATGAACACTTTGGTGAAGATATTCTCGCTTCGGTAAAGGAAGAGACAATCGGCGCTGAAGGGATGAAAATCGACAGGATGTTTTTTGAGCGCTTTGAAGATGTCATTCTCGAAAACGACTTTATCGCCGCAAGCGTTGAAGCCGGCCAGTGGGACAGGGTTATTGATTATGTCAACCATGAAGTGTTCGATAAACCTCACGAGTATTACAATCTCGACAAGCTCCGAAAAGCCGCAGCCGTTGACCGTCGATTGTCACTCCGCGAAATCCTTGAAAAAATCTTTGGCTTGATTCCGCGATTCAAATCAAAAGATGAGCTGCTCGAAGAGGAGTTCAGCAAATTCGTTGCCGATTACAAGCCCGAAGAGGCCGAAGCGATCCCTGCCATGAAGCACTATTTCAAGGCGTATGTCACCAACGACAAGGTTCGCCACATCATCAACACAAAACATTTCACCGAACTGGCAACCAATCCTGTGTTTTCAACCCGTGACCTGAAAGCTGTTCCCGACAAATACCGCGTCATTATTCCCGAATACATAAAAGACTACGTCTCGCTCAATCAATTTGCAGCATAACAGAAGTACCCCATCATGCTTGATACCGCCACCAAACGACGAATAGATTCCGCTCGCGACATCCTTGTAGGGAAGGTTCCTGACCCGAAATCACAGGTCGAACAGATTACCATTGCCCTCATCTACAAGTTCATGGATGATATGGACGCCGAAAGCGAAGAGCTTGGTGGCGTAAGAACCTTCTTTACCAGAGAGTTTGCCCGTTACGGTTGGGCAAAACTCATGCGTTCCGGCCTCGGTGGTCATGAAACACTGAATCTCTATGCGGAAGCGATCTCTTCAATGCCCGAAAACCCTG
>JAAXUM010000003.1 GCA_013336025.1 Chlorobiaceae bacterium | reverse complement strand
GGCGAACAAGCGGCACCGATGCTTCGTCGGTAACAACAACCTCGATTTTGGTTCCGCCAAGATCGATACCCCAGTAGTTCCGGCTCATGGCCTCAACTCCCGACGCATTATCATAAGTGTAATGACATTTTTGTACAGCCATGACCAGATAACATACACCAGCAGGGCGCTGCATATGCCGATGATCGAACCGGCAAGCACATCAGCGGGATAATGAACGCCGACATATACCCTTGAATAGGCAACAAAAAAGGCATAGAGAGAGAGCAGAATGGAAAACAGTTTATCGGCAACGGGACCATTACGGTAAAAATATATCCAGACAGTTCCGGCCACAGCAGCGGCATTTGCCGCATGAGATGAGGCAAATGAAAATGAGTGTGACTGTTCAACAAGCAATCGGCACCCCTCCAGGGCAAAACAGGGCCTTACTCGCTGAAAAAGCGGTTTGAGTATTCCTGAAGCGGTATAGTCGGAAATCCCGACAGCACAGAGCGCTAACAGAATGACAAGAGCACCCGCTCGGCCTTTTCTGATCAGGATAAACAGCGCAGCAAAAAAAAATACAGGCCAGGAAAGTCTGAATGTCGTAAGAAACACCATGAGATCGTCGGCTGCAGGGTGAACCATTTTCTGGTTCACCGCATGAAACAGCCAGACATCAGCCTGCTCGATCAGCACCATAGCGTTTGTTACTTTTTAGGCCCTGCTTTTTTCTTTTTCGATGATGAAGTACCAAGATTGACCTTCGGCATGTCTTCAGCCGTGGTCGTTGCATTGATATAGAACTGTTGCGCTACACTGAAAATATTGAACATCAGGTAGTAGAGTCCAAGGCCGGCAGGAAGATTGTTGAAAAACAGAAGCATCATGGCCGGAAACATGTACATCATGATTTTCATCTGCTCATTGCTCTGTGCTGTAGGGGTAATTTTCTGCTGCACAAACACAGTTATCGCCATAAGAATGGGAAATACCGCAATATGATCGCCATACATGGGGATAGCGAAACCGAAATCGAGTATTGAGTCAGGCACCGAAAGATCTTTCGCCCAGAGAAAACCGTGATGACGAAGCTCGATCGAGGAACGGAAAACATAGAACATGGCAAAAAGAAGCGGCATCTGCAGAACTACCGGTAAACAGCCGCCAAGCGGGTTAACTCCGGCTTCCTTGTAAATCCTTCCCAATTCGCTCTGGAGCTTTGCCGGATTATCCTTGTACTTCTCCTGAAGTTCCTTGAGTGCCGGCTGCAGTGCTGACATCTTTTTCATCGACTTTGTCGATGCCATGGAGAGCGGATAGGTGACCAGTTTGATGAGCAGCGCAAAAATGATAATAATCAGGCCGTAATTGCTTACAAACTTGTTCATCCAGGTAAAGGCAGGAAGAATGATATACTCGGCAAACGGTCTGGTAAGCCAGTCCCATCCGAAGTCCATGATCTTTTCAAGATCAACTCCGAGAGATTTGACGGTATTGTAGTCAAGTGGTCCGATATAGAGACTGTAGCTGTTGCTGCTCTCAGGCTGGGTGGATGACACACTCATTTTAAGCGCAGCGAGATAGTCCTCAAAATGCGTAGCCGCTGTTTTGTGGCCTTCGAGAAATATTCCTTCAGTTGCACCCCGGGGAATTATAGCTGCAACGAAATACTTGTTTCGCAGGGCAACCCATTTTGCAAGTCCGGACTGCTCTTCACGATAGTTCTCTTTATCCTTGCTTGCGTCGAGCTTCACAAAACTGCCTCCAAGATAGGAGCCTGCCAGAGCATTATGCGACTCATCTTCCCGGTTTTTCTCGGAATAGACCAGACCGCCGTCCCACTGCACCTGGTACTCATTGCCGACAAGCGCATTTTTAAATCCGGTAAGCTTGACATCATAATCGATTCTGTAGCTGTTGCCGGTGAAACCGTAGGTAATGGCAATGGCCTTCTCGGGAGTAACATCAAGCATATAGCGGATGACATAGCGATCGGTTCCGCTCAGGGTTTTGAGTGTATCGAGAGAGACGCTTCGGAAATAAAGATCTCTTGTATCGATCTTTTTTCCATCGTTGCTCAGAAAAAGAAGGGAAAGCGCGCCTTTATCGGGTGTGCTGACAAGATTGAACTGTTTGAGATGACCGTCAAGATGCTTTTTAAGCATGACCGATTTTATTGTCGCACCTTTTGATGAAAGGGTGACTTTAAAGAGGTCGTTCTCAACCGTTTGCAACTGCTCCGCACCGGCTGATGCGGGCGCGAAAATTCCAAGATTATCTGTGCCCGGTAAGGCAGGAACTCCGAGCGTTGCCGCAGCGCTGCTTTTCAGCTCTTTTTTTACCGGCTCCGTCTGGAGCTGCGGTTTTTTTTCAGGGGACATAAACTGCAGCCAGACAATCATGATCATAGCTATCAGCGCAAGACCCGTCACTGAATTTCTATCCATTACTTCCTTCTTTTTGTTTACTCTCAGAGTTCCCGGTTTTTAAAGGCACCGGATCGTACCCTCCCTTTGAAAAGGGATTACAACGAAGAACACGCCACAGCGTCAGCCATGAGGCATAAAATATATTGTACTGCTGATACGCTTCGAGCGCATAGGCCGAACAGGTGGGATAATACTTGCAGGATGGCCCCATCAGTGGTGACAGAAATGCCCGATAAAACCTTATCAGTATAATCGGGACTGCATTGAAAAGCTTTCTCAAAAACGTCATATCGGTGCGGGAGAAAGCCGTTGCTCATCTTTTTTCATCTCTTCTTCACAAGTCAATAACCGTTCAGGTGAGTTCAGATAGTCTGATATTATGCAATAATCGACTTATTTCCTGCCTTAACAGCTCAAACGAAGGAAAAGATTTTTTCCCCCCGATATACAGTAGCGCTATATGCAGATGGTTCCTGCATAATTCAGAACTGCCATCAGCATGCAGGCCGAACAGTTGATGTTTTTCGTGACGGTATGCCTCTCTCATCAGTCTTTTCAGTTTATTTCGTGAAACGGCATGCGGAACTGCTTTTTTACTTACGGCAAACAGAACCATTGCCGCAGGCGCCCGCCCGTTCACGTCTGATTCCGTCACCCTGTAAAAAAACTTCAAATAATCTCCCTTGAGGCTTTTGCCGCTCTCGAACAACCCGGAAATGAGTTGTTCTTTGCGGAGGATCTCATGCTTGCGCAGGGAATTTACATGACGGCTGCTCATTGCCTCATGAGGCACATGGTTTAAAACTGATTTGACACACCCGAAACTTGTTGCCGACAGTTACTGACCTGCTGTCCCCATTGCGCTGCTTACAGAAAGAGAGTGGCGACCTTTGGCTCTTCTTGAAGCAAGAACCCTGCGACCGTTTTTGGTTGACATTCTCTGCCGGAAACCATGCTTGTTCCTTCTTTTCCTGTTCCGAGGCTGGTATGTTCTTTTCATCTCTTAATACTCCAGACTGATTTCAATAATATTTAAAATAAAACGGCTTGTAATGTAGCATAATGATCTCTTATTAACAAACACCTCAACTTTTGCCTGCGGAATCGCCTTGATTATCCACCAATAACGACGCTGTTTTTTTAAAAAAAACGTACACCCGAAACTCATCAACACTCCCGAACTTTTTTTATCAACATTGTTGACAACTTGTTGATAAAAAAAGTTCGGGGGCCAAAAAACCGCAACAGAAGCAGACTGGAACAAATCAACACATGTTGACAACTGGCAATCCGAATTCCCGTAAAACCAAATAAATAAATAATATAGGATGTTGAAAAGATGGGTTTTATGAATACCGGCCTTCTCTGGTTTTTTATCGACTAAAATTGTTTTTTATCTGTTGAAAACTTTACCTTATGAACATCGGATGTGGATGATTCCGTTATTATCGCCGCCATACCCTCTTTCAAACAATCGTTTTTTATGTCCGAATCTACAAACAGAGCTCCTGAAGTCAGGATTCCCCCGAATCTCCACAAATCAATATTGCTTGAACAGCAGGTGTGGGATTCCTGTATGGCGGCTATCAGGGAAAAAATCAATCCTCTTGCCTATAAAACATGGTTCTCCCCTATAAAACCGGTAAACTTTTCCGGCAGCGAATTAACCATACAGGTTCCCAGCCAGTTTTTTTATGAATGGATAGAAGAAAATTACTCTTCGTTTCTCAAGCAGGCACTGAAGGACGTTATCGGACATGACGCGAAACTGATGTATTCAATCGTCATGGACAAGTCTCAGGGCCAGCCGGTAACCATAGAACTTCCTCACCGGAACACGCAGCAGGGCGGTTACACTCCCGATCCCGATTTATCAAAAGAAATTAAAAACAAAGAGACTTTTGATAAAAACCTGCTGAGATTCGAGACGCACCTGAATCCAAAATACGTTTTTGAAACTCTTATCAGAGGCGATTGTAACTCACTGGCTTTTGCAGCTTCTAAATCTGTAGCTCAGAATCCTGGTCTTAATGCTTTTAATCCCCTTGTTATCTATGGCGGAGTGGGTCTTGGAAAAACACATATGATGCAGGCAATCGGTAACAGCGTCCGGGAAAACTGTCTTTCAGAAAAAGTACTCTATGTTTCCAGCGAGAAATTTGCCGTCGATTTTGTAAACGCCATTCAAAACGGGAAAATTCAGGAATTCTCTTCGTTCTACCGATCAATTGATGTTCTTATTATCGATGACATTCAGTTTTTTGCAGGCAAGGAGAAAACACAGGAAGAAATTTTTCATATTTTCAATACCCTTCACCAGACGAACAAGCAGATCATCCTCTCTTCCGATCGTCCTATCAAGGATATCAAGGGAATAGAAGACCGTCTGATTTCAAGATTCAACTGGGGACTCTCTGCTGATATTCAACCTCCTGATTATGAAACCAGAAAAGCTATCATTCTCAGTAAACTCGAGCAAAGTGGCGTTAATCTTGATGAATCAGTTATTGAGTTCATTGCCACAAACATTACCGAGAATGTTCGTGAACTGGAGGGGTGTATTGTCAAACTGCTGGCCGCACAATCACTTGACAACCGTGAAATTGACCTTCATTTTACCAAAACGACCCTTAAAGATATTATCAGGCATACAACAAAGCAGTTGACACTTGATACCATCGAAAAAGCCGTTTGCTCATACTTTTCTATTACGCCGAATGATCTCAAAGGAAAATCAAAGAAAAAAGAGATCGCTACAGGAAGGCAGATTGCGATGTATCTTGCAAAAAATCTTACGGAATCCTCACTGAAAACAATTGGTCTTCATTTCGGAGGAAGAGATCATTCTACAGTTATTCATGCGGTCAACACCGTCGGCAGTCGTGTGGAGGAGCAGAGTGAGGAGAGAAAAAAAATTGAAGAGCTCAAAAAAAGAATTGAAATTCTCTCAATGTAGCCTTTCTGCAGAGAGCGAAACGGTTTTTTTCGGAAAAAAAATATACCGTTCATCTCCTGACTCGTCGGATACAATGGTGTTCAGGGATAGATGAACAGAACCGGAAAAAGCTTGAAGAAATTACCCGATAAATATGTTAACAACTTGTTCGCGGAGTGTTGGATTGTTCTTGATAACATGGAGGCTGTCAACATGTACAAAAGAGCCTCTCGATTGATAAACAAATCTCCAACACGCGAGCAGTAAAGCATACACAGGTTGTCAACATTGGCAAATGAGTGTCAGGAATGGGTAAATCTATTTATTTTAAACACTTAAATTTATCTTTCCGTCAGTAGTCAAGAAATCAACACCGCCAACAACAATGACAACAAATTATATTTAATAAATAGTTAATGCTGAAGATCATGAAATTCACCTCTCCGATTCGTCTCCTGCAGGATGCTGTCAACAGGGTAAGTCAGGCTATTCCCTCAAAAGCAATCGATCCGCGCTTTGAAAATATTCATCTTTCAATAGAACCCGGGGTACTGACACTCTTTGCATCTGATGGTGAAATGTCCATTACAGCAAAAAGTGAAATCAGTTCTGAAGACACTGGAAATATCAGTATCAAGGCCAGAACCCTTCAGGATTTTCTTCGAAGCATGTATGATACCGAGGTAACGTTCTCTATTGAACGGCAGGAGATCAGTGATCATGGAACTGTTTCCATATCAACCGATAAGGGCAGGTACAAGATACCCTGTTTCTTTGAGAGCAAAATGGAGATATTTGAAAAAAAATATGATATCACGCTGGATCTTCAATCAGTAGATTTACAGTACCTTATTCAGAAAACAATTTTCGCCTGCAGTGTTGATGGTATGAGGCCTGCCATGATGGGTGTTCTTTTTGAGCTGGAGAGCTCATCCATTACTGCTGTGTCAACTGATGGTCACAGGCTTGTGCGTTGCAGAAAAAGTACGGTGATCGATGTCGAAGAGAAGCATAAAATTGTTGTTTCTGCACGAGTTCTCTCTATTTTACAGAAACTGCCTGTTAATGAAACTGTTACCATACAGCTTGACCAGGATAAACGATTTGTTCGTTTCAGTCAGAGAAATGTAGTGATCGATGCGTCACTCATTGTTGAACCCTACCCTAATTATGAGGCTGTGATTCCTGTTATACATGATAAGCAGGTATCATGCGATCGTTCGAATATATATGATTCAGTAAAAAGAGTCGGAAGGTTTTCCAGTGTTGGGGATATAAAGATGGTTCTGGCTGATTCTATCGTCAAAGTCATGGCTGAAAATACCAATGAAGGCGAATCTGCACAGGAAGAGCTCTCATGTACCTATGATGGAGAAGATATTACCATTGGTTTCAATGCAAAATTCATTGAAGCAGCTTTGGCACATATTGACGAAAAAGAGATAATAATAGAATTAAAAAGCCCTACAACAGCAGTTATTTTTAAACCTGCACAGGAAAAAGAGAGTGGTAATCTGATTATTCTTGTTATGCCTGTACGAATAAATGCTTGACGCACAAATAATCGCAATACACTATTACTTTATTAAAAAATAGTGTATTGCGATACCGTCTATTAAGAAAGCAATCACTCTGTTATTGTAATAATCATACTATAGGGCACCTCTATTAATTGTCATGAGAAGCCCGAAGACAAGACGGACGGAGCGCAAAAAACGGAGTGTACACATAGTACATGAGGATTTTGAGCACTGCCCAACGCAGTAATCGGGTTTCGGAATAAATAAATAGAGATGACCTATACAATAGTTCCAAAAAAGGCTTACCTAAAAAGGAATTTCAGGATAATCTAAAGATATAATAAAAGGAATAATTATTGCACCTTACACGGATAACCTTTAAAAACTTCAGAAATTACAGTAACATGACCTTTGAACCAAAGGAAGGTGTAACCCTTCTTTATGGTTCAAATGGATCAGGAAAAACGAATATTCTTGAAGGTATTCATTATTCTGCGCTTACAAAAGGTTTTATGAGTGCTGCTGATAGTGACTGCCTTTTCGAAAAAAGTGATCTATTTTCACTGCATAGTACATTTTCAGGTGAAAATAGCGCTGAAATTGATGTAAAAATATCATTTTCAAAAAAAAACGGTAAATCTCTTCTTGTTAATAATAGTGAGATAAAAACATTCTCAAGTCATGTAGGTACAATTCCCTGTATAACTTTTGCCCCACCTGAAATATCAATTATAACCGGATCTCCATCAGAAAGAAGAAGATTTATAGATAATATTATTTGCCAATCGGATAAAAAGTATCTTAAAGATCTCTTGACATACAGAAGAGTTCTGCTCCAGAGAAACGCTGTTCTTGTGCAGATAAATGAAAATAAATCTTCACTTGAAATGCTTCAGTACTGGTCGGAAAATCTTGCAAAACTTGCAGCATCAATTGTATATACAAGAGTACAGTTTCTTGAAAGATTCAAAAATCATTTCAGATCTGTTTTTAAAAAACTTTTTAATGATGAAGAGCCCGACATCCTGTATCGTTCAATATTCGATAGATCAGTAAAATTTGAAAATATTGATGATATATCCTCTTGTTATCTCAGCAAATATCATGAAAACCATCGTTATGAGTTAACAAGATCGCAGACATCATGTGGCCCACACAGAGATGATCTTGAGTTTTTTATTAATGGCAAAGAGATCAGGAAATATGCATCCCAGGGTCAAATAAGAACTTTTCTTATTGGCCTGAAACTTGCCATGTATGATTATCTCTATGATATCACAGGAAAAAAACCAATATGTCTTCTTGACGATATATTCAGTGAACTTGATAATCAAAGAACAGAAAATGTTCTCACGATTCTTGAAACGCTGGGTCAGTCGATAATTACATCCACTCTTAAAAGAGAGTCGAGCATGATTTGTGCTGTTCCTGTACTTGCTTTAAAAAACGATAAAGATAAATAGCAATGTCAAGAACAAAGAGTCCGAGAATACTTTCGTCTGTTGTTCAGGATGTCTGTCGAACTCTTGGAATGAACAAGGTTATTGATGATTTCAGGACGATGCAGATATGGAAAGAGGTTGTTGGCACAACGATCGCTGAGATAACGTCAGTCGAGAGATATACCGATGGCAAACTTTTTGTCAGAGTTACAAGCGCTGCATGGCGAATGGAACTTAATTACAGAAAAATTGAGATAAAAACGAAAGTAAATGAGGCTTTGGGAAGAGAGATGATTGATGAGATCATTTTCAGGTAGATGACTCTTTTGAAAACGTT
Organism: Chlorobiaceae bacterium; assembly: GCA_013336025.1. Lineage (GTDB taxonomy): Bacteria > Bacteroidota > Chlorobiia > Chlorobiales > Chlorobiaceae > Chlorobium. The sequence goes on along the minus strand of JAAXUM010000003.1, from coordinate 11,070 downwards.
CTGCCGTCGAACTATCATCTTGCAGAAATATGGTTTTAATCACCAGTCGGACAGTTTGACATGTGAGCGTTCGATGCGTTCAACTTTGATGTGTGACTGTTGATGAGATAATGAGCGATGAGTTGAAGAGATATTCAAAAAGCCTCATTGTTCTTTTTTTGAACAATGAGGCTTTTTGAGGGTATTTCATTGATAAAGCATTACGAAATAAGGGCATGGAGCAATCAGAGATTGCAGCTTAATTGAAACATTTCAATCATTTTATCAGCGAATGCTTTTCCGAACAACCGGCATTTTTCAAACTCGGGCTCATGAGGTTTGAACTTAACCATAATATTCTGATCAAAAACCTTGAGTTTGAGTAATGAGAGGTTGGTTTCGATCATTTTTACTCCTTCGCCACTCCATCCGTAAGAGCCAAATGCAGCAGCAAGTTTACCTTTGTCTCTTATCGGGTTAATTGCTGCAAATACCTGATAAATCTGTAAAAGGATATTCTGATTAATAGTTGGTGAGCCGATAATAAGCCCGTAACAGTGTGCAAGTTTGTCTTCAAGCTTTGAAAAATGGATGTTTTCAATATCGCAGATCTCGATGGTAAAGTCGCATGATTCTCTCAATCCTTCAGCAATTTTTTCTGCAAGAAGAGCGGTGTTTTCATAGGCCGAAACGTACGCTATAAGAATGTTTTTTTCATTCGGCATGGCGATTGCTTTTGTAGCAAGTCTGTAAGAGAGATCAACATATTTTTTCCAGTTCGATCGTAATATAGGACCGTGCCCAGGGCAGATGATCCTGATATCAAGAGGTGCGATTTTTTCTATTGCCTGAAGCATATATTTGCTGAATGGCCTCAATATGGCATCGTAATAGTAGGTAAACGCATCATCAAAATCACCTACAACGTCATCATACATTCCTTCATTGCAAAAATGAGAGCCGAAAGAATCACAGGTAAAGAGAACCTGGTCTTCTTCAAGCCATGTGTAGATGGTATCAGGCCAGTGAAGATTCGGAGCATTGATGAAATGAAGTGTTTTATTGCCCAGATCAAGCGTATCACCGGTTTTGACAACAAGTGATTTAAAATCATGACCAGTCTGATCGCGTAAAAATTTAAGAGCATTGCCGCTGCCTACAACGGTTGCGTTTGGAGCTACGCTTAATAAATTGCGCACATTACCTGAATGATCAGGTTCAGTATGGTCAACAATAATATACTCAATCTCTTCAGGGTTTGTAACTTCCTTTATTTTAGCAAGATAGGTTGGCCAGAATTTTTCTTTGGTTGTTTCAATAACGGTTTTTTTCTCGGCATTAATAAAATACGAGTTGTAGGTTGTACCGTATTTTGTTTCCATAACGATGTCGAATGTAATAAGCCCGGGATCAAGTACACCGATCCATGTGACGTCATTCGTTACAGGAAGAACTTTATTGTCAATCATTAGTATACAGATATGAAGTGTTAAAAAAATAGTATGTGAACGTCTACGCCATGATACCCTTGATAGTTCCCCTCAGGAACAGTATTGATTATAAACCGTGTTAATCATGGGTAACAGCATAATATAATAATTCTTTCAGGGCCTCAAGAAGTCCTGTGGACAACTGTGAAAATTTCTGCCGCCAATCATGATTATCCGAAAATAAACAATCAGAACGTGTTACATAAGCAGAGGTCGAAATGAATCGTTTATGAAGTTAAAACTGACAGTATTTTATCACCTTTACCCGGTGTACCCTGATGTATCAGTTTCAACATTGATGATCTCTTTGATCAACTCTATGCCTTCAGGCGAAAATGAGAAGAGTGTATCAGAAGAGAAAATGGTGCTGTAATCCTGTGGTTTAAAAAATGGAAGAAATTTCTGACAATGTTCATCGAGACGTTTCAGATAAAATACGGTATTATCATCCGGGCGCTCTTTTTTCCAGTCTGAAGCAAGTTTTCCCTTGTCATAGGTTTGATTGATTCCTCCTGATCCCGAGATGTAGTACGATAATCTTTCGCCTTTTGTTACCTGTCGCCCGGCTTTCAAAGCAATCTCATAGGTTACTGATTTTGATCGACGTCCAGAGCGTACATCTTCAAGATACTGTTCCATAGATGTTTTAAGTGTTTCAGTTCTTGAAAAATCGGTAATGTCAAGGGCGTGGGCGAGTATTTTTTCCTTGTATTCAGTGTAGAGATCGTGAAGACCGGTAATATCTTCAGACAGAAGTTTTTCAAATCCCCTTTTCACAAAATCGCGGCCGAATTTTTCACTGCTTCTGCTCGTGAGCGAGGAGCCTTTTATGATCATGACATTATCATAATCGAGCAGCGCATAATTTTTTTTCATGTAAGAAATCATCTTTTTATATCGTCCGTCATAGCCGATGTTGATTCCATCGGGCATAAGCGCTGAAACCTCACGAACAAGGGATCTTTCCGCCTCTTCAGTCGTGATATCCGAGGGGGGAACAAAGAGAATACCATCGGTATCGACCTCTATGACTTTGCATCCTCTTCCTTCAAATTCAAGGATCATTTTTTTTGCTATTCCCTGTCCTGTGGTGGTAACTTTGTCAGCCTCATCAAAATCATTAAAGATTCCATTGTTGAAACCGAGGTAGCCATACATCGCGTTAATGAGTATTTTGAATGACCCCTGCATGGCATCAAAGTTGTCTGCCAACTGAAGATTGCCCTTCAGTTTCTCTTCGCCCGATAATTTCTTTGTCTTCAATCTCAGATCTTTCAGGTTTCCCAGAACTCCCTGGAATACCCGAAGATCATCTGTTTTAGGGCAAATGCCGTACGTAAGCATTATTGAAGGGTAGAGTGATTCAACATCCGCATAGACTATCGGGCCGAGAATTCCTTTGAGAAATACCTCGGTGTATCCCCCGGAGTGCTGCTGACCTGCAGAGGGTTTTGGGACAGAGTGCTTTTGACGAAGATATTCTCTTATAAAAAGGGCCTCAATTTTAGCCGCCTGACCAAGTCTTGAAGTCATTGCATACGTATAGGGCATCATCCGTGACAGATAATAGTTGCTTCCTGAAAGATGTGATGCAAGTGCTCTTGTTTCTCTGACATCATCAAGAGCGTAGGCAAGCAGTTTATCAGGATTATTTTTCCATGTGGAAATAATGTCCTTATACTCTATATAGGTCCGTTCAGGAGAGGCAAACCCGAAAAATTTTGCGACGGCTTTAAGACCGTAACTTTGCATTGCTCTTTTTGAAACATCATATCCCTGTACGAGAAACAGAGTATCAATCACATGTCTGCCTGGAATATCATAATAGGGATAATCAATAATCCTTTCGGCGAAACGTATGCTGGAAGGGTATGATCTAACCGGAGTGCGGTCTCGCCCTATTGCAAAATTTATCCCATGGAAGTCGCATCTCTTCTGAAGATAGGGCAGGTCAAAGCTGAAAATGTTGTGACCTTCAATGACATCGGGATCTTTTTCAATGATCAGATCAACAAGTTTTTCAAGAAGTTCTTTTTCACAACTGTTTTTTGAATGGATAACGTATTCCCAGCCGGTGTTATCACTCAGTGAAACAATAATGATTTCATCTTCCCCTATCCCCGACCCTATTCTTCTTTTGTTTGGATCGTAGCATGTTTCAATATCAAGCTGCATTCTTCGAAGAGAAGAAAAATCAAGACCTTTGAACATGGTTTTTCCGCTTTGTAAAAGATACTGGGTTACGGCGTCGCCTTTACTGTATGTCAGTGGTATGAGGGAAGGAGCCGGGATAGATGAATCAGGTTCAGAGGATAGACCCCTGTTTTTCCCGTTAATAAATTCAAGCCCTGATCTGAAATCCTTCCAGCAACTGAAAATGGCAAGAAATCTGTAGAAGTTGTTGCCGTTTAATTTGACAATCCAGTATTTGTTGTTCTCTTCAGGGATGAATCCTTCAAGCAGGGACCTTTCTGAGAGAAAAAAAAAGGGGTAAAATTGTTCATCCCGGTGAGAGACCTTCCCTTCATTCCTGAAAAACAGTCTGATATGTGTATCGGAGAACTGATAGGCTCCTACAATGTTTTCCTCTTTGTCTTTACCGAACAACAGGTCGTTATTCAGGATTTCATAAGAAAGCGTGTCCATGTTTAATCGTCAGCGGTTAATGGTTTCAGGTCGTAGTTTGTTCCCGATACATTTTAAAGGAGGTTTTGACAAATGAAGAAACAGGCATAAGGTTCAGTGAATATTTTATGCGTGCAATTGATCGCATGCACTCCCCGGGAAACCGAATAAAAACACTTCCGTGTGAGCATATTCTGATTGTTTCAGGTCAGAATAATGCTCATTTAAAAGAATATACTCGATATTGCCTGCAATAGTGAGGCTTCTGTATCAGTGAATCCTCACTGTTGTTTCACGTGAAACACTTCGGGGAATCTCCAAAAACTGTTCTGCGATTTGATTGCTTCGTGGTGACGAATGGTTGGGAGCGAAAACTTCATGCCGATCAGTCTGGTCGCAGGTTCGTATGTTATCATGGAAACTAAAGATGCCCTCCGTTTCACACAAAAATTCACAAGAGAAAAAAGAGATATCCCTGTTAAAAGCTCAACGCCCGATTTTTATAAGAAGAACAGATACATCCGAAGGAGAGACGCCAGGAATTCTTGATGCCTGTCCGATAGTTTCGGGTTTGTGCAGCGAAAGCTTTTCACGCCCTTCATTCGAGAGTCCTGAGACAGTTGTATAGGAAAAAGAGGCGGGAATACTGTGCGATTCAAGACGTGCGATTTTTTCAGTCATCAGGATGTCTCGTTTAAGGTAGCCTTCATATTTCAGATCTATTACAATCTGTTCAAATACATCAGGATCCGTTGTTATTTCATGAACACGGTTTCGAAAATCTTCCGACAGTTCCAACAGATTCTCGAAGATGATATCAGGTCTTTTAAGAATGGTTGAGATGCTCAGCGGTTGTACTGCCGTTTTATTTGTACTGCCGGAAGCAGATAACCCGAATATATCAGGATGTAATTTTTTTGCATCGCATAGCAGCCTCAGTTTCCTGATGGCATTGATTTTTGTTTCGATTTTCGTGTAGGCAGAACGATCCACCGTTCCGATTTCAAGACCAATACCGCCAAGTCGTATGTCGGCATTATCATGACGGAGGCTGATACGATGTTCTGCAGAAGAGGTAAACATCCTGTATGGTTCAATAATATCTTTTGTTACAAGATCGTCAATAAGGACGCCAATATATGCCATGGAACGATCAAGAACGACCGGTTTTCTGTTTTGTGTTTTAAGAGATGCGTTTATTCCCGCTAAAAGGCCTTGTGCAGCAGCTTCTTCATAGCCTGATGTTCCGTTGATCTGACCGGCAAAATAGAGGTTTTCAATGATTTTTGTTTCAAGAGTGTTTTTTATCTGATATGGATAGAAGAAGTCATATTCAATGGCATATCCAGGCCTGATCATTTTAACATTTTCGAGACCGGGGATTGATCGTAAAGCAAGCAACTGTATATCTTCAGGCAATGATGTAGAAAAACCGTTGACATACATTTCGTTTGTCTCGTTACCTTCCGGTTCAAGAAAAATATGATGGCTGTTTTTGTCTGGAAAGCGGAAAATTTTATCCTCCACAGAGGGACAGTATCTTGGCCCTACTCCTTTAACTTTGCCTGTAAACAGGGGAGATCGATTGAAACCTGTTCTGAGAAGTTCATGGGTGGCTTCACTTGTTTTTGTCATGAAGCAGCTGACCTGGGTGCGAAGATTGAGTGATGTTGTTGAAAAGGAGAACGGTACCGGATCAGGATCTCCCGGCTGTTCTTCAACAAGCGCATAATTAACGCTGCGGGCGTCTATGCGGGGGGGAGTTCCTGTTTTCAACCTTCCTGTGTTAAATCCAAGAAATTGAAGATTTTCGGTCAGACCTGCTACGGGCGGTTCGGCAATGGTTCTTCCTCCCGGAAAGTGGTTCATCCCGATATGGATGAGACCGTTGAGAAAGGTTCCGCAGCAAAGAATGACTGATTTACCTTTTATGATTCTTCCAGAGGGCAGAATAACTCCTCTGACTGCTCCTGATTCCGTATCTATTCCGGTAACGGTGTCCTGAATAAGGTCGATATTGGGCTGCTTTTCAATGATTTTCCGCATGTAATCGGAGTAGCGTGCGCGGTCAGCCTGCGCTCTTGGCGAGTGCATTGCAGCTCCCTTGCTTTTGTTAAGCATTCTGAACTGTATTCCGGTTTCATCGATTGCTTTGGCCATCTCTCCTCCAAGGGCGTCAATTTCTCTCGTTATCTGTCCCTTCGCTACGCCTCCAATAGCAGGATTGCATGACATTCTTGCTATTGCTGAAAGGTCCGATGTAATCAGAAGGCATGACATTCCCATTCTTGCAGAGGCCAGAACTGCTTCACATCCGGCATGGCCCGCACCGGCAACAATGATATCGTACATGAAAAAAAGTTGTTTCACGTGAAACGTGTTGTTGAAAAATCGTCAGTAGCATTACCAGGAAGATACAAATAATGCCAGTTAATACGGTCCGGGGTACAGTTATCAAAAACTATCCGCGCATGAAGAGTGTTATTGCAGTATATTGTCTTGTTTTTCTCTTTGTTTTTTAACAACTTTTTGTAACTCTTCAAAGGAAAGGTGTAACTTGCAATCATTAAGCGCCTGAAAATAAAACAGGACTTATCCTCTCTTTTCACAACGCTGAATCGGCACTTTTTGCCTGTTCAGCGTTGTGAATAAATGATTTGCAACAGAAAAGCATATTTTTTATATACCATACATGAGCATATAGTTATATGCGGAAGGGAGTTCGAATCTATCCGCGCTGATTTATTCACTGTCAGGATGACGTTCCGGAAAAAATTATGAAAAGACGAAAGTTTCTCGGTGCAGGTGCCGCAATGGTCGCATCCATATCGATGATTCCTTCTCAACTGTTTGCCGCCTGGTGTGAAAAGTGTTTTTCACAGTCTACGATCGACAACGCATTTATCAATACGCTTGGCACCAGGGATTTTGCTTCGACCGATAAAGTAACAATTGTTGCTCCACAGGCTGCTTCAGACAGTTCGCTGGTGACTGTAGAGATTATATCATCGATAAAGGCAGAAAGTCTCTATCTCTTTGTTGAAAAAAATATATCGCCGCTTGTTTTTCAGTGCAACCTGCACGGTAGTGCGGAACCGTATATATCGCTTAATGTCAAGCTCAAGGAGAGTTCTCTTGTTCATGCTGTTCTGAAAGAGGGTAACAGGTATTACAGGGCCTCGGTTCACGTTAATGTGCTTGCGCAGGCCTGCTGAAACCGGCTTTTATATTCACCTTACAATTGCTATGACCTATGAGAGTACTGGCCAAAGAGCTGAATGGCATTGTTTTACTGAAAATCATTATTGAACATCCCAGCGAATCCGGAACAAGAAAGGATGAACAGGGTAATGTTATACCTGCGCATTTTATCAGAGAGGGTCGTGTAACCTTGAATGGTGCGCCGTTGTTCGATCTTGAACTGGGTCCTTCAGTGTCGAGAGATCCCTTTTTTCAATTGAAATTTGCAGGAAAAAAAGGGGATCAGATTAAACTTGAATTTACTGACAGCAAGTTTCAGGAATTTACAGCAGAATGTGCTGTTACCTGATTTCCGTTTTTTTTTGATACAGGCAGGTATTAATGCTTTTCATTATAACACTTAACAAGGAGGATAACATTATGCGGGCTAAACTCAGATTGTGGTTGACTTTCTGTGTCGTCACCCCTGTCTTGCTTTTATTCAGCAATACAGGAATGGCTGAACAGGCTGCCGCTACCAAGGTAGTTAAACCGGTTTCAAAGGCTGTCGGCGCAACGCCGCGTGGCCAGGTTCTTTCTCTCTCCTGCTCTTCCTGTCACGGTACTGATGGCAAGAGTGTTGGTATTATGCCCTCTTTTTATGGCAAGACGCCACAGTATATCGAAACGGCCCTTCTGGAATTTAAATCGGGGAAACGCTACTCCACGGTTATGGGCAGACACGCCAAAGGGTACAGTGATGATGAGATTCACTTGATTGCGCAGTATTGTGGAACAGTCGGGCATAAAACCAAATAAGGAGGATGAAAAACATGAGCAATAAACTTTCACGCAGGGATTTCAATAAACTTCTGTTATCTGGTGTTGCCGGTTCAGCATTTGGTGTTTTTGGCGGAGCCAGGTCTGCTTTTGCGGCCAAAAACCGGGTTGTTGTTATCGGAGGTGGATTTGGCGGCGCCGCTGCAGCCAAATACCTGAAGAAACTGGATCCCACCCTTTCAGTTACGCTTATTGAGCCAAAAGAGACATTCTACACCTGTCCGTTCAGTAACTGGGTGCTTGGCGGCCTGAAAACTATGCAGGATATCGGCCAGACCTATACGGTATTGAAAAGCAGATATGGTATTGATGTTGTTCTCGATTCAGCCGTAGGTATTGATGCTGCAAAAAATGCTGTTACACTCAAGAGCGGCAGGGTTGTTAAATATGATCGCCTTATTGTTTCGCCGGGCATCGATTTTAAATGGAAAGCTATTGAGGGTTACAGTCAGGCCGTTTCAGAAACCAGAATGCCTCATGCCTATCAGGCTGGAGCTCAGACGATTCTTCTGCACAAACAGTTGCTCGCCATGCCTGATGGCGGACGTGTTGTTATCAGCGCTCCGGGAAATCCATTCAGATGTCCTCCCGGGCCGTATGAACGCGCAAGTCTTATTGCCAACTATCTTAAGAAGAATAAACCAAAGTCAAAAATCATTATTCTTGATGCAAAGGAAAAGTTTTCAAAACAGGCTCTTTTCAAGAAGGGTTGGGAGAAGTTGTATCCCGGCATGATCGAGTGGCGTGGAAGCACGACCGGCGGAAAGATCACCATGGTTGATGCTGCGGCAATGACCGTAACGACTGACTTTGGTGTTGAAAAGGGTGATGTTATTAACATTATTGCACCACAGCAGGCGGGAAAAATCGCTTTTGATTGCGGCTTGACCGATGCGTCAGGATGGTGCCCGGTGAATCCTATTACCTTTGAATCAACGATGCATCCCGGTATTCATGTTATTGGTGATGCCTGTATTGCCGGTGCCATGCCAAAGTCCGGTTTTGCGGCAAGCAGCCATGGAAAGGTTGCTGCGGCCTCAATTATCAGGCTGTTCCAGGGTAAGGTTCCTGCACCGCCATCACTGGTTAATACCTGCTACAGTCTTCTTGCACCCGGTTACGGTATATCGGTGGCTGGAGTGTACAAGCTGAGTGCTGAAGGAATTATTGAAATTCCCGGCTCTGGCGGACTTACTCCTCTTGATGCCGATGATGAGAAGCTTGCTGAAGAAGCGACTTTTGCGCAGGGCTGGTACAATAATATTGTCCAGGATATCTGGGGTTGAGGGGTTTTGCATAGTGCGCAGCGTGATTGCCTTGTCTGGTAATATCCGTGCATCGCTGTTGCTGTGCTCGATTTCAAATAAAAAAGCCTGGAATTCTGTTCCGGGCTTTTTTATTCCGACTTTTCCGAAAATGGCTGATATCAGCTCATTGAGAGAGGCTGATTGTTAATCAGTACCCTGTTTTATATATTGGCACAAATATTTCTATTCGAGCGTTAAGCTAACTCATCAATGAAAAACAAACAGTTCCCTCTTTTTCTTCTGCTTGCGGTTACGGCGATCTCTCTCTGGTCATTATGGCCAACCTGGCGTGATTACTCGCTTTCAAAACAGATAGAGCATTTTTCCTCCAGTGAAGACAGTCTGAAGTTCAGTCTGAATCATCGGGACGAAATCGAAAATGCCCGCCGTAAAAGCCTGAAACTCGGCCTTGATCTCAAAGGAGGCATGCATCTTGTCATGGAGGTCGATCAGATCGATCTTTTTATGCAGAAAGCCTGGAACAAGGATGCAAAGTTTTTTGAGCTGATGGATAATGTGAAGAAAAAATCAACAAAAAGTGATGCCAGGGTCATTGACCTTATTGTGGATGAATTCGGTAAAGAGAATATTCGCCTGAGCCGGTATTTTTATGATATACGCAACTCTGATAAAGAGATTGTCGGTAAACTGGAAAAAGAGTCAGAGGATGCACTTGGCCGTGCCAAAGAGATTATCAGAAACCGTATTGACCAGTATGGTGTTGCCGAGCCGGTGATAACCTCCCAGGGCAGTCGGAGAATTATTATTGAGCTTGCCGGCGTTTCAGATGAAAACCGGGTCAGAAACCTTCTCAAAGGTACAGCAAAACTTGAGTTCAAGCTTCTTCGTGATCAGGATATGCTTCTCAGGGCACTTGACAGAGTGAACAGTGCTCTTGTGCAGACGGCTGCATTGAAGCCTGTTGTTCCTGATTCTTCCGGTTCAACCGACTCGGTCAAGGCCGTTCCGGCAGTTGCGCCGCCTCTTGCGGCCAGGAGTTCGGCACAGGGCAAGGCAGCCGGTCCGCTTTATGATGTTATCGGTGTTTTACCCAATGGTACCGTTTATACTCCTGAGCAGTCCAGAGAGTTTGTTTTGTCGATGTTGCAGCGTGCTGATGTTCAGGCGCTTCTGCCGCAGGACAGCGAGCTTCTTCTTGCTGCCAAGCCGGAGCAAGGCGCCAAAGGCGAGAAGTATTACCCGATCTATCTGGTAAGGAAAACTGCGGAACTGACCGGAGGCGTTATCACGGAGGCCAAGGCGACATTCGGATCTGAAGGTGTGCAGCCTGAGGTCATGATGTCAATGAATTCTGATGGTACGGGCAAATGGGCTCGTATTACCGGTGCAAATATCGGCAAAAGAATTGCCATTGTACTTGATGGCGCTGTTTACAGTGCACCCGTTGTTCAGTCCAAGATTCCTAATGGAAACTCGGTTATTAACGGTATTGAGAGTCTTGAAGAGGCAAAGGATCTGGAAATTGTGCTTAAGGCAGGAGCTCTGCCCGCACCGGTAAGAATTATTGAAGAGCGGACGGTTGGCCCATCCCTTGGTGCCGATTATATAAGAGCGGGAATGCTCTCTCTGCTTTGGGGTTTCTGTGCTGTATCAATATTCATGCTTGTGTACTACAGGAAGGCAGGGAT
>JAAXUM010000345.1 GCA_013336025.1 Chlorobiaceae bacterium | reverse complement strand
TTGAAGTAGCCCTTTTACTGGAAGACGCAGGAAATCATATTACCGGATATATTACGGTACTGCAATGATGAACAACTTGCATCTTGCGGTTGGTTATATTGCTCAAACAAAAAAAACGGAAGGGCGTGACAGACATATTATCATGGAGCGCTATCAGAGCTTGAGGCAGCCCAAAGCGACACGAAAACAAAAAAGACTGACAATGATACTCCGTCATGATTGCCGTCAGAATTTTGTCAATTGCAACAGCAAGCCGTAATGCGCTAATTCAACAGGGCAATTTCTCCATTTCCAACTGAGGCGAAACAGAACCTTTTCTGACGTAAAACGGGATTGATATGGTACACGGCGTCATGTTATGGTTGGTGGGAATCTTTTATTAGATTTCTTTCAAAAAGGTAGATCATGCCATGATACGCGTTTTTATAAACGGGTTTTCAACAGGAATGTTCCTGCAACTCGCCGTGGGGCCGGTGTTTTTTCTTGTTCTGCAAATTACGTTGCAACGAACGCCGCTTGATGGATTCTGTTCGGTTGCTGCGGTGACGATGGTGGATTATTTTTATATTTTTCTTGCTGTAGCCGGTGCGGGAAAGATCATCGACAAGAGCGTGGCAGTGCCTGTTTTCAGGTTGATCGGCGTTGCGGTTCTTTTGATTTTCGGAATTATCATGCTTGTATCGGCGATGAGTATGGCTCCCGAATCTTTTTTTCTTCAGCCTGTTCCGGATTACCGATCGAGTTTTTTCTCAGCTTTTTTTCTGACGATTGCAAGTCCCATGACCATTGTATTCTGGACAGGCCTTTTTGCGGCCAAAGCCGTTGAGCATGGTTATACGAAACACATGCTCATGATTTTCGCTCTTTCCGCCGGGTTTGCGACCTGTTTTTTTCTTGGAGGGAGTGTTCTGATTATTTCGATCTTCAAGGTTTCGATACCGTTTCCAGTCGTTAAAATCCTGAACGTTTCTGTAGGAGTTGCCGTCTTGCTTTATGGAGCCGGGAGAGCGATGGTTGTTTCGGGCAGGTGGAAACAGGGAAGACTCGGGTGAATACCTTTTTTTTAATGACGATGCATATCAGGATCTGAGGATGGGTTGCAGTTTCTACAGGCTGGTGGTTTTTGATTTCGATGGGACGCTGGCTGATACGGAGGCGGGTATTTTGCAAGCTCTGGATCTGGCGGCACGGGACTTGGGTTTGCCTGGAGTAGATTGGCCAACGGTGAAGCGTGGCATCGGCCTCCCTCTGCAGAAGACGCTCGAAACTGCATTGGGGCTTGATTCCGGGAAGGCCGCTGAGGTGGTTCCTCTCTACAGGCGTTATTACGATGAAGTTGCCTACGGGGAGACCCGGCTGTTTCCGGGGGTGAAGGCGACACTGGAACTGCTGAAATCCCGGGGCGTGTTGCTCGCTGTAGCTTCAAGCAAGGGAAAACCTGCATTGCTTGCCATGATGCGGCATCTCGGCATTTTCGACTGTTTCTCCTTCGTTGCCGGCGAGCAGGACGTGGTGAGCAAAAAACCGGCCCCCGATATGGTGAATCTTGCGCTCGGGGCTCTTGGCGTTGAGCCGCATCACTGCCTGGTGGTGGGCGATACGGTGTACGATATCGAGATGGGGCAGCGGGCTGCTGCCGATACCTGTGCCGTTACCTGGGGAAACAACTCCGGGGACGAACTTCGCTCCTTCAACCCGACGTTTGTTGTCGATTCATTCACTGAAATCGTATCGTTGCTGAACCTGGTGTAACGGATTTAATTTTCAACAAAAGCTGATGCCATGAAAACCCTGTTGATTGTTATGATGACCATGGTGTTTCTCTTTGCTGGTTTTACTGCTGTTCGGGGAGCGAGCGGGTCGGAGAAGATGGCTGTTTCCGCCGGAATGGACTGGCTTTCCCTGATCGACAGCGGGAAGTATACCGAAAGCTGGAGGGATGCTTCGGTACTGTTCAGGGGTGCGGTAACTGCAGAGCAGTGGAGGGCTTCCCTGGATGGCGTTCGCAAGCCTTTGGGTAAACCGGTAAAGCGCGAGATGGTGAATGCACAGGAATCGACCGCTCTTTCTGGAGCGCCCGACGGCAGGTATGTCGTCATGACTATGCAGTCGGTATTCGAACACAAACAGCTCGCTACGGAGACGGTAACAGTCATGCTCGATAACGATGGTGTCTGGAGGGCTGCCGGATACTTTATCAAGTGAATCGTTGATGCTTTTTCGTATGAAATCCGGGAACTTCAATCTCAAGGCATTTTTTTCCGGAAACGGGTTTCAAGGAGCCGTTTCGGGGGATGTAGCTAAACCGGCAACGTGCTACGCTTCGCAGCGTGGGATCGATATCGCAAGCTCATCAACGCAGCATGCATCCTGTCCAAAGCAGCTTTTTTACAAGAAGAGGCCGTCATGATTGCCGCCGGATTTCGGCAACAGCAGCAAGCGGTAACGCGCTCACTCTACAGGGCAGGTTCTCCATTTCGAG
>JAAXUM010000344.1 GCA_013336025.1 Chlorobiaceae bacterium | reverse complement strand
TCGGACTACTATTCGGATGGCTCCCATCAAATCGTCGATTGACCTGAGCGGCGGGATTTCTTCTTGCTGCATCGCTGACACCTTTGAAGATTCATGTGAACAACGATGGAAAATCACCAGAAAAACTAACCCCAATCAACCACCATGGGGGTCAAACGGGGTATTGTTTCTTTTGAGATTGGCTATATTTGGTGTCATGCTGCACGAAAATGGATTTTCATATAAAAAAATAACAGACACTATACTTTAAACGTAAAAAGGGAGAGGATAACGAATGTCACATACGACAGTACTCGGGATAGGCATCGCAAACTGTCCACAAGATGTTGATAGTGCTGAACTCATGCAATTTATCGATAACGCTGACGGAGAATTTGAAACCTTCAGCCTTGCGCCAAAGAAGCCTGGCACCATTCGCGCAGCTGCATTTGATTACGCTGTTATACTCAACGCGGCTGGATCAGTTGCTTCAATTGCAGCATTGCTCTGGATGGCGTATGATAAATTCATCGCTCCGAAAAAAAGAGCCTGTACGATGACGCCGGGCTATACATTGTCATCCGAAAACCTGACGGCTCAGTTATTAATTTTTTGATTGGTCGTGAATACGCAGATAGGGATATCTTTATAGAGGATTTCACCGAGAAGATTACAGCAATTCATAAATCAGATGATGATCTTGGCTTCTATGCTGAATCAGAAGCCGAAATCAAGTATTCAGAGATATGGGTAAGACGAAAATAAATGATGGTCGTAATAACAATATAATTTCATCGCTACCCAAGCGCCGATTTGAAGGCAGCTGTTTTATACGGAAGCCAATCAAGCCTGCATATCCTGCTCTTTGGAGAAGGTTCCCCCTTGGCTTTGCTCAGAATATCCCAAACTGAATGCGGATTCAGATTGCGAACCCCGGTTTTCGAGAGATAGAGAAAATGGTTGCACAGCCATTCCCTGATATCGGTAGATGTTTCAAACAGGTACCCGTTGTATTTGAGCCGCCGGAACACTTCGACCAGTCGGTTCTGGTTGGCCTTGAAAAACAGCTTTCGTTCGGCTGTACCTCCGCGCAAAAGCTGCATGAGCGGCTCATGATCTTCCCTACTGAAAAAGCGGCCAAGTTCCTGAAATAGAGCCGACCGCTCTTCGTCGGACAGATGGAGGTTCAAAACCGTACCCGATGACGATGCCTCTGATGTCAGGGAGGTTTCCTGAGATCGGGATAGCCGCCCAGCCTCGATATTGCGCTGGATAAGCGGCTCATATTCCGGATAAAGTTTCAGGATTCTTTCCACGAATTTCGCGGGCGGCAACCCGAACCGGAAACCTATCTCTCTGAACAGAAAACCGAGCGCCCGCTCAAGGGTCACGAACACGCCCTGGCAGGTGTCGTAACCGTCATCGGTATCATTGATGAATTCGGCATTGTACAGTTCTGTAGAACGATGATGGCTGGTTTTCGGCAACCTCATTCTGAAGTACTGGAGCTCGCGGCTCCGATACTGTAACGGGATGAGCCCTTGTTGAACTTTGGCCTGTCGTTGCAACTCCATGGCCTCGGTATCGATCTCCCTCATTCGCTTCAGAATGAAGGAGATCATGCCATACAGCTCATGAGGCAACAGATTGGCGATAAAGGGTGGCTCGCATTCAGGATCGTTGCGATCCTGCTCGCACAAAAGAAACAGATCGGAATAATGGATGACATGGTGCCCGATGTATTCCCATGTTCTTCTTACTCCACTGTTTCGCCCCACCATAGATTCAGTTAATCGTTGAAAAATGGCATCATCGCAATCGTACTACGCTTCGTCCTTGGCAGAATCTTAGCGTATCTCATGGTAGTTTTTTTATCCCTGTGTCCCAAAATATCCCCGACAGCATCGAAATGGGCTCCGGCGTTCAGGAGCATCGTGGCACCGATATGCCTTGCCCAATGCGGTGACAATTCCCTGCAGGCCCAACTGAAATGATTCCTTACCTCAGGCTCGAGCTCATCCGCATATAGTTCGAATGCCCTTTTTGCCCAGGTCTTGAGCATGGCACCATACCATTTTTTGTGGCCGATGTCGAATATGTTGTCTCCGGCAGTGAGCTCACGACCGAGGCGTGTTCTTGCAAGCGCCCTGGCCTGTTCAAGGTAAACCATGCCCTGCTGTGAAATCGGAATGGATTCGATTCTCTGCTTTTTGGACTGGCGGAAATAGACCTCGACCCCTCCCATACCATCCGGACGGATGTTCGACTCCTTCATGCCGGCAAGGTCTCCCGGTCTGACCGGCACGAAGCAGTTGAAAAGAAACGCAGTTTTTCGTCCAGAATGCCGATGCGGAGTCTTGTTCAGAAGCATGACTTCTTCAAGGTAAAGGTATTTGATCTCTCCTTCCTTTTCGGAAATCTGTGGAACAAGTCTGTTGGGATTATCGGTCAGATAACCCTCTTTCTGAGCTTTGGTTATCACCTGACGGATTTTGGTGGAGTATGTCCGG
>JAAXUM010000343.1 GCA_013336025.1 Chlorobiaceae bacterium | reverse complement strand
GCGTGTTCGTCTAGTGGCCCAGGACATCGCCCTCTCAAGGCGAAGATCACGGGTTCGAATCCCGTACACGCTACAACAAAGCACCCGTAGCTCAATTGGATAGAGCGTCTGACTACGGATCAGAAGGTTAGGGGTTCGACTCCTCTCGGGTGCACTGATCTCATCATTATCCGGCTTTACCGCCTCCCCCGACAATGTCCGACATTGTATTTTTACTTTCTCCGATCTTTGTATTTTTTATCCTCGGCTTCGTATTGCAGCGAGCCCGGGTTATCGACGAGGCCGCAGCAGCTTTTCTTCTGAAACTTGTTTATACGCTGACACTTCCCTGCCTTGTCCTTTCACTTTTCCCCTATGTGGTCATTTCACAGGGGATGCTTATTCTTCCGATTATTTCAGGCGGTATCATACTGGGCACCCTTACAGCAGCTCTCGCTGCCGGCAAGTTGCTCTCCATGCCCCCGAAATCCTATGCCGTTCTTGCTTCAGGTTCAATGATCATGAACCTTGCCATTGTCATGCCATTTGTAAAATCTTTCTATGGCGATGAAGGTCTATCCCGTCTTATTCTGTTTGATTTCATAAATGGCCTGGCTACGTTTACCCTTGCCTACTCAATTGCCAGCCGATACGGAGCGTCAGGGCATCAAGGCATCGGAAAGCGCTTTTTAAGCTCCCCGCCTGTGTGGGCGCTTATTGTGGGCCTCCTCATGAATATTCTCTCGCTGCGATTCAATCCCCTCCCGGCAAATATTCTGCATAGTATCGGAGAACTCACCATCCCGCTTTTGCTTCTCGCACTGGGAGCTTCGATAAAGCTTTCAAAAATCAACCCGCTTTACCTTGCTGCAGGTGTATCCATAAGAATGCTGCTCGGGTTTGCTCTGGGGCTTGGACTGGCAGAACTTTTCAGACTGCAGGGAATAGATCGCGCAATTGCTGTACTCTGCGCAACAGCTCCGGCAGGATTCAATACCCTGACGTTTGCTTCGCTTGAAAAACTTGATATGGACTACGCAACAACGTTTGTTACGGCAACCATGATTATCGCTCTGCTCATCATGCCGATTCTTCTCACGTTGTTGTAAAAAAAAGAAAACGACATTGCTCTTTTATATTATTTTAATATATTCTCAACGCTATTGAGGAGTGGCCAAATTGGTAAGGCACCTGATTCTGGATCAGGCAATTCCAGGTTCGAGTCCTGGCTCCTCAGCAAAAAAAAAAGACATGGCTTCAAATACCATGTCTTTTTTTTTGTCCTTTAATAATGCGCAAACGCCCTCACCCCTCCATCAACGATCCATTCGCCTCTCTCAAGATCATCTCTGCCGACCATCGCGCATCATATCCGGCATATCAGAAAAATTTCAAACGCCTCCCTGTCGAAGCTGTGAATCAGGTTAGCGGACAGCTTTCTGGCTGTGATCAGAACATTGGACATAGCACAAACAAAAACGCAATAAAAAACCTGACGTGAATTATTTTCAGATAAAAAAAAAGAGACAGAACTTTCGTTCTGTCTCTTTTGAAAATAAACCGGAAGTTCCGACTTATTTTGCAGGTGCTTCAGGTGCTGCAGGTGCTGCAGGTGCTGCAGGTGCTGGTTCAGCAGCAGGTGCTGGCTCAGCGGCAGGTGCTGGTTCTGCGGCAGGTGCTGCAGGTGCTGGTTCAGCAGCAGGTGCTGGCTCAGGTGCAGGTGCTTCAGTTTTTGCGCAGCCTACGAAAGAAACTGAGCTTAAAAGAAAGAGGAAAATGAAAAGTTTTTTCATCGCTGGATTGTTGTTTTTGTTGTTTTGGTAATTGACAGCTTCATCAGCTTCCGAATATTAACAAAAAACAGTGAGTTTTCAAAAGCCCACCGTATAACGGGATAGGAAAAAATATTTTCATATCCCGCCTTAATAAATGCTTTTTTTAGTCAACAAGCAACTGTAATTCTTCTTTTTCGATCTCATTGAACTTCAAATAACGATAAACGTTTTGCGCTTTATCGCCTGAGAGCTGCCGGTTAAAGATCTCGAGATATTCATCACGGTTCGGTAAATGACCAAGAAGAGCACAAACCGCAGCAAGCTCAGCTGAGCCAAGATAGACCTGTGCACCTTTACCCATGCGGTTATCAAAGTTTCTTGTGCTTGTTGAAAACACAACGGCATTGTCGGCTACCCGAGCCTGGTTACCCATGCAGAGAGAGCATCCCGGCAGTTCGGTCCGGGCTCCTGCTGCACCGAAAACGGCATAATAACCCTCCTCAACAAGCTTTTTCATATCCATCTTGGTAGGCGGAACAACCCAGAGGCGAGCAGCGGCAACCCCCTTGTTTCTAAGCACCTCACCAAGTGCGCGGAAATGACCGATATTGGTCATACAGCTTCCGACAAATACCTCATTGATAATTTTAGGTCTGCTATCATCAAGCAGCACTTCACTGAGCGTCATCACATCATCGGGATCAAGGAGCCTGTCCTTGCCTGTCCGAATGATCCC
>JAAXUM010000103.1 GCA_013336025.1 Chlorobiaceae bacterium | reverse complement strand
GGTTTGGAGAAAAAAGGAGTCGAGCGAAAGAGCGCCGATGGGAGGTGAGATTGGACTGATATTGACGCTGAAGTCAAGTGCCGCCCTGCTCTCCTGAGCAGCATGGTTGATGCTCGCACCGCCATGCTGATGATGATACAGAGTGATCATGGATGCGCCTTGTCAATAATGGTAAAAATTTTCTTCAGGTCAAGATGACTGGAAAAGTGGGCCGCAAGGAGATCATAGCTCTCCTGACGGCCTTTTTCATGCTGTTGCGACCTGTATGAGGGTTCCGCAAGAGAGAGAAACCACTGCCTTGCCGCTGGTTCATCGAAAAAGCCATGAAAGTAGCTGCCCATAACTCTGCCGTCACCGCTCACCGCTCCGTCAAGGTCATTCTCCGGCTTGTTGTTCCGGGCCGTCACCTTGATGAAGGGAGTGCAGGTATCGGAAACAAGAGTCCGACCCATATGAATCTCATACCCTGAAGGCTCAACGGTTGTTCCGGCTATGGTGCCCCGTGCATTTGAGAGGCATTTATCCTTTTCAAGCACCGTTTGAACATCAAGCAGAGAGAGACCTCCGGTTGTACCGGCAGAGCCCTCAACACCGTGAGGGTCGGCAATGGATTTCCCCAGCATCTGGTACCCGCCGCAAATACCCATGATAATCCCGCCTGCTGCCCTGAAAAGACGGATTTCCGCCTCCCAGCCAAGCGAGTAAAGCCAGTCGAGATCGCCACGCACATTTTTCGATCCTGGAAGGATGAGCGCTTTGTACCCTTTGAGAGATCTCGGATAATGGAGATAGTGCAGCGATACTGCCGGATCATGCTCAAGCGGGGAGAGATCGGTAAAATTGGAGATATGAGGAAAATAAACAGCTGCAACCCCGATTTTACCATCTTCAGGACCGCCGGCCGGGTCCACTTTGGCTGAGAGCGGCACGGCATCTTCTGCGTCAATAGTGAAACCCCTGAACCAGGGAATAACCCCAAGCACGGGGATTCCGGCCATTGATTCGAGCATCTCCACGCCATCACGGAACAGATCGATATCCCCGCGAAAACGGTTGATAATAACCCCTTTAACCAGTGCTCTATCTTCGGGAGGAAGAACCGCAAGGGTTCCGACCACCTGGCCAAAAACACCTCCACGATCAATGTCGGCAACAAGAATAACCGAAGCACCAGAAATTCTGGCAGTTCGGAAATTGACGAAATCGCGATCGTAAAGGTTCATCTCCGCACATGAACCGGCCCCTTCGATAACCACCAGCTCGTGGCGTTGCATGAGCTGGTCAAGGCTTTTGCGGGCGGCCTCAGCCCAGAGGGTGGTATCGAGAAAATAGCCCTTTGCGGTCTCTGTCGTGCAGACCTTTCCCTGCAGCACCACCTGCGCTCCGGTATCGGAATTCGGTTTCAGGAGCACAGGATTCATATCAGCCGTTGGCACTACCCGTGCAGCCTCAGCCTGGGCAATCTGCGCCCGGCCGATTTCACAACCATCAGGAGTCACACCGGAGTTGTTCGACATGTTCTGTGCCTTGTAGGGGGCAACATCGATGCCGGCATTGCTGAAAATCCGGCAGAGTGCCGTTGCGACAATGCTCTTGCCTACATCGGAGGCAGTGCCGAACACGGCAAGAGCATGTGATTCTTTTTGTGCCATTACCATGTTTCGTAGTGCACCAGTGCATCAAGCTCCATTCGCGGCAGCCATCCGGCCTGCTGAAGCTCGGGCGTTTTATGAAAAAAACTCACATAGCCCACGCAGAGCCAGGCTACAGGTACGATATGCCCGGGAATTCCAAGCACCTCACGGATATGATCGTGATGGATAATGCTGACCCACCCTACGCCAAGGTTTTCAGCCCTTGCCGCAAGCCAGAGATTCTGCACCGCACAAACCGAGCTGTAAAGGTCCATCTCGGGATTGGCTGTCCGACCGATCACCACATCGCCGCTTCGCGAGCGGTCGCAGGTGACGCAGATACCGAGCGGCGACTCCATGATGCCCTCAAGCTTGAAGGCCGAGTAGGTTTCGCGCTTCTCTTCCGGGAACATCGCCGCAGCCTCGGCATGAGCTAATTCAAAACCATCTTTCACTCTCTGGCGCACCTCCGGTTCCTTGACCACAATAAAATCCCACGGTTGCATAAACCCTACGCTCGGAGCGTGATGCGCGGCATCGAGCAATCTCCCGAGCACATCATCAGGCACCGGATCCGGCAGGAACTGCCCCCTGACATCCCTTCGACTGTACATCACCTTGTAAAGTGCATCCCTTTCTGCTTCTGTAATCATAATACCATGAAGTTACCTGACTAAATATCTACCCTCAAACCAACCGTAAACGAACGGCCCGGCATCGGATAACCCTTAACGAACTGATAATCTCGATCGAAAAGATTGTTGACCTCTCCCTTGATCGTTATCGCCCTCTTATTTTTCTCTTCGTCAATCATGAACTTCTTTGCCACGGAAAGGTTCGCAACGGCAAACCCGCCCTTTGTGATAACCGTCCCGGCATAGGAAGATTCCCAGTCCTGAATGTCTGTTTCGCCGGTATAGGCAAGATTGAACACACCATAAAAACCACGCTGATCCTCAATACGGACTCCTGCCGTCGCATTCCATTCCGGTGTATAGAGAAGACGCTCCCCTGTCGAGTCATCCTCGAATTTTGTCAGATAAACAAAACCGGCATAGGGACTGATCTTCCAGTTGCCATTAAAAGGCTGAAATGAGTATGACAGCTCGCCTTCAATACCCGACAGAGTAGCTCCGCCAAGATTAACCCAGGTTGAATATCCATTCGGATAAGTCCCGACACTTCTCTGCTCGATCTTGTTCTTGAAATCTGTTGTAAACCAGGTCAACGAGGAACTGAATCTGTTATAATCAAGATCAAAACCTATCTCATACGTCGAGCTCTCTTCCGGCTTGAGATCCTGATTGCCTACATAATGCGTTCCCCATGAAGAGACATAATCGGCAGCAAACTCTTTCGACGAGGGCATTTTGAACCCTTCGGCATAGGCTGCACGAAGTTTGATCCCATCATTGAGATGCCAGGCGACTCCGTAATTCATCGAAAAATTATCTGCCGTCTTTTTCACCTTCGCCAGATCAGCGTACCCCTGAGAGGTTAGATCAAATGAATCATAACGGATTCCAGCAGAGAGCACGAGACGGCGGTCAAACAGGAAGCCATTGAGAAGCATAAATTGCGCGAGATCGTCATATTCCGACAGATATGGGTCATACGGTGTCTGGGTTTCTTCATAGTTGACCCAGTCAATACCGGCAGTTACCCGGAAAAGTTCATGATTGTAGGTAACCTGAGCCTGCGATCCTTTGTGATCAACCGTTGAATCATAGGGTATACCATCATCGTAAAAATCCGGATTGCTTCCGAGCGGATCGAAAAACGTATCTTTATCCCGACCGGTAAAATAGCGGGCCATCCATGAAAATCTCCGATCGGCAGTCCGCCCCTCGTAAATAAAATCCGTCGAATAATTTTCCTTCACAAAGTAATCATCCAGATCATTCTGACTCAGATAACCTGGAAAACCACCGTCCTCCACCTTGAAACTTGTAAAGTTGACTCCGATTCTATGGCCGGGCATGAACTCGTAACCTATGTTCAGACTGCCGGACGTCTGATCATCATAAGCTGTATTGTCGTACGTTTTTCCTGACCCGGTCTTATAATCACCTGCTTCAGCCAGAGAAATACTTCCCGAAAAATCCAGATTCCCGACTTTCCCTGCGGTTCCAAGCGTTGTTCGGGTATAATTGCTGCTCCCCAGCTCCTGAGCGAAAGACAATGTCGGAACACCCGACCCTTTCGCCGTAATCACGTTTATAACGCCGCCAATAGCGGCCGATCCGTATTGAACAGCTGCCGGTCCCCGGATAATCTCGATACGATCGATCTCGCCGACAGCAATTTTGGCAAGGTTGCCGGTGCCTGCTCTCCGACCGTTAAGAAGAACAAGTACTTTACCCATGAGGTCGTTACCGTGCGATTCCGTCCTGAAACCCCTGATTCCCACGCTGGTCAAGGTACCCGGATATTTATGGATAGCACCGATATTTTTTTCGGCAAGCAAGTCTCCCAAATCTTTTGCCGAAGATTGCCTGATCTCCTCCTTACCAATAACGGTAACGCTCGAGGTCACATCTTTTTTGGCCTCCTCTACACGGCTTGAAGTCACAACAACCTCATCCCCGGTATAGTTTTTTTTCATCTCTTCGGCAAGAAGCCCTTTGCTGCAAAGCAGCCCGGCCATCACGATAAGAAAAATTTTTTTGTTCATTGATTCACCTGTTTTCAGTTTGAAAAACACATCAGGTCATCTCTGTTTATTTATTCCGAAAACCAGAATGCTGCGTTGTCCCGACAAGTCGGGACTTTGGGCTTCTGCGATCCAGCCGCCTTACACTCGGGCTTCTCACGACAACAAATAGAGGTGACCATAAACTGACAGGGGTTACCAAAAGGCAGTGCAGAACAAAATGAACATTGCAATACGTTTCTACAGAACGCTATTCCGGAAAAACGAATCCTGTACAAAATGCGAAAAAGCATCCGTACGGCTCAAGTCGATCCGAAAAAACAGCCTGCAAAAAGATCCAAACGATAAGCAATGCAAAAGAAGTACAGCTTTGCCCCGACTATAACCCGTAGTCCGATCTTTTCACGCAAAAATAACTGGCAGGTCTCCTGACTATCACGGTTTACTTCCGTTTCGGCCTTCCCGCCGTTTTCCTGTGGTGGAAAACATTGCAGTGACCTGAAACGACTGCTGCTGTCATACATGAGGCCATGAGTGACTGCGGCAGCTTACCGTTGTACAGTTGCGGGTACAGTGTACGATTTTCACGTACTTCCCTATTCTCCGGCTTTTAAGCCGGCACCAGCTACGAACAGAAAGAACAAGTAATGCCTCTGTAGATAACAAAAAGATCGGAAAAACACAAAAACTCACTCTTTCAAACAAGAGAAATTCTCCAAAATGCGAGCACAGCTTTTGTTGTAATGATGTATCTGTTTTAAAACATCGAGCAGATCCATATGAATATTATGAGTCACTCCGGATTCTGCTACAGACTGGACTCTTTTCAGATGTGCTGTTTCAGCCCGGCTGATCTCCAGGATAAAATCATTGTCATTGAGGATGGATTCTGATGCCTTTACGATTTCCATCGTAAGCAATGACTCGGCAAGAAGTTCACTTTCAGCGCAAATGAGCTGATGCAGAAGGGCAAGCTCCTTTTTTCCTTCCTCTGACAGCCCTTTTACAAATCCCGTGCTGATTTCAACATGTTTGCCGATTAATTTTTCGATCACATCCCCAGTCGCCTCCTGATTCTTGACTATATTCATTAAAACAAAAACCTGGCGTGATTCATCTTCGTTGAGTTCCTGACGGCTGATGGCCATGAGATATTCTGATACTTTCGATTCAAGAAAATCGAGTTTCTCCTCCCTCATCCGGATTCCATCAAGAACGGAAAGCTCCGGAAAAACAGTGTCAGTTCCCTTTTCAATGCTTATAAACGGATGTAACAGTGCGCTGACCATTCTCTGCAGTATCCTGCTCATGCGCGCAACTTCGGCTCTTGCATAGCTTAACGCAATTGAAGGAGTTGACAGTGCCGACTCCTGAATATACCAGACAGAGGGAACCTGCCTGATTTCATCGGGATTATCGGGAAGAATGCGGAGAAGCAGTTTTGAAAAAAGAGGCAGGAATGGCAGAAAAAGCAGTGCCATAAAAACATTATAGACTGTATGGGCATTGGCAAGCTGACGAGGTACGTCATGCGCAAGCATATCCGCTGAACGATCGGGCAGGGAAAAAGAGATGAAACGAATCACATCAGCGTACAGAGGAATAATGGCTAAAAAGAGAACGACCCCTGTTGCGTTGAAAAGCAGTTGCGCCAAGGCAACCCGCTTTGCCGACCGAAATAGACCGGCAGATGCAATAAATCCGGTAATACAGGTTCCGATATTGGCGCCAAGCAGCAGCGGTATACCGGCTTCGAGCGTCAACACTCCCTGCTGTGCAAGCGTAATTACTATTCCGATAAACGCGCCACTGCTTTGAAGAAGAGCAGTAAAACACAAAGCGGCAAGTACGCTGACAAGAGGATTCTGAAGATTACCCAACAGCTCCAGAAATGGTTGAAAGCCGAGCAAAGGTTTCGTTGATGCAGTCATAAGATGCAGGCCGAACAAGAGCAGACCTAAACCATACAGTGCTTCACCAGAGTATCGAAATACTTCTCTCTTTGCGATAGTGCTCAAAAGAAAACCGGCAGAAAAAAACAGCGGACCGTACTCGTGAACCCCGAAAGCAATCAACTGTGTCAATGCCGTCGTCCCTATTTCAGCACCAAAAAGCAGGGCAAGTGCCTGGGTAGAGGTTATGAGCTGTGACTGCACAAGTCCGACAAGCATGACAACAATCGTACTGCTGCTCTGTACAATCATGGTGGCAAAAGCTCCGGCAAACAGTCCATAAACCGGCTTATGCACTATTGCAGCAATAAAGGATTCCATCTTTTTTCCGGCAACCTTTTTCAGTCCGTTGCTCATTGCCCGTATTCCGAAAAGAAACAGGGCAAGACCGCCGGTGAAAGAAATGGCAATATTAATCCATAGATGACT
>JAAXUM010000102.1 GCA_013336025.1 Chlorobiaceae bacterium | reverse complement strand
AGGCAAATAAGAATAAAACCGGCATCCGGCACCGCCATAGATTTTCACTCCACTCCCCAGGAAAAATATAATGCCAACTTCCGTCTTTTGGCATCGCGTCTGCAGAAGGAGTCTGGTTCAGGCCATCGAACCGTTTTTGCCGCAAGTTCACGCCGCGAGATCGAGGAGCTTGCAGACTTCATTGCCGAAGAAATTCATGGCACTGAAACCGGAATGACCATTCAAGCCGACTGGATACCGGTTACCCTTTATACCGGATTTACCTTCGGCAATCTGGATCTGTACACCGAATCGGATATTTTCGGCAAATTTCATACGCCTAAAGGGCATCACAAAAGAAAAATCAAGGGAATATCCCTCAAAGATCTCCAGAAACTCCAGGTGGGCGATTATGTCGTTCACGAAAATTATGGTATCGGACGATTCAAAACACTTGAAACCATATCGGTCGGAAACTCTGAACAGGAGTGTGTTCTTGTCGAATATGACGGGGGTGACCAGCTTTTTGTCAACATTCAAAATATCAATCTCCTTTCAAAATACACCGCATCAGAGGGATCGCTTCCATCACTCTCAAAACTTGGAAGCTCAAAATGGGGTGCAAAAAAGGACAAGGTTCGCCGAAAGCTCAGGGATATTGCCATTAACCTGATAAAAATCTATGCGAAACGCAAGATGACAGAGGGATTCGGATGTGGTGCAGATACCATTTTCACCCGTGAATTCGAAGCATCATTTGTTTTTGATGAAACACCCGACCAGCTCAAGGCAATCGAAGAGGTTAAAAAAGACATGCAGGAGTCTCATCCTATGGACAGGCTTATCTGCGGAGATGCCGGCTTTGGCAAAACCGAAATCGCCATGAGAGCTGCATTCAAGGCGGTGGAATCTAAAAAACAGGTTGCCATTCTCACGCCGACAACCATTCTTGCACATCAGCATGCCGAATCGTTTACCCGAAGATTTGAGAATTTTCCGATATCAATCGCAGTACTCAGTCGGTTTGTTGCTCGTAAGGATCAGGAAAAAATTATTGAAAAAATCAAAAACGGACAGATCGATATTGTTATCGGAACACATCGCCTTGTGTCAAAAGATGTGCAGTTCAAGGATCTCGGACTTCTTGTCATTGATGAAGAGCAGCATTTTGGCGTTGAAGTCAAGGAAAAACTTCGTGATTCATTTCCGGCTGTCGACAGCCTGACCATGTCAGCCACCCCGATACCCAGAACCCTTCAGTTTTCAATGCTTGGAGCAAGGGATCTTTCGATTGTCTCCACCCCTCCGAAAAACCGTCAGCCGGTCGAAACCATTATTACAGGCTACGACCCGACCGTCATCCAATCAGCCATCCGACACGAGATGCAACGTGATGGACAGGTTTTTTTCCTGCACAACCGCATTTCAGGACTTGAAGAGGTGCAGCAAACACTCAGAGATCTGGTGCCATATGCGAGAATTGTTATCGCTCATGGTCAAATGCCTTCAAAAGAGCTCGAAAAGGTAATGATGGACTTCATGCAGAAAGAAATTGATGTCCTTATTTCAACATCGATTATAGGCTCCGGACTGGATATTTCAAATGCAAACACCATTATCATCAACCGCGCTGACATGTTCGGCCTTTCAGATCTCTACCAGTTACGTGGCAGAGTTGGAAGAAGTGAGCGTAAGGCCTCCTGTTATATGATTACCCCACCCCTGAATACCCTGAAAAAAGAGGCGGTGCAGCGACTGGCAGTCATTGAGAGCTTTACTGAACTGGGGTCAGGCTTCACCATAGCTTTGCGCGATCTTGACATTCGTGGAGCAGGCAATCTTCTTGGTGCTGAACAATCAGGCTTTATCCATGAGCTCGGCTTCGACCTCTACCAGAAAATGCTTGAAGAGACCGTTGCTGAACTTAAATCAACTGAATTTTACCAACTTTTCTCTAATGAGGAGAGTCCTGCCGTTTTGCCTTCAAAACCATGCGATCTGGTCTTTTTCTTCGACGCCCTGATTCCCGATTACTACATCAGCGCTATTCATGAACGCTTTGCCTTTTATGAAAAAATCTCCAGAGCGACGTCAGAAGAGGTTCTTGATACTTTTCATGACGAGTTGAAAGACCGTTTCGGAGCCCTTCCCGAGGAAGTTGCAAATCTTCTTTTACTGGCAAAACTGAAAATCGCAGCTTCAGCAGCAGGTATTGATAAAATCGATATACAGCAGGATACCTTTACCATGTTTCTTCCCGACCAGACAAATGAATCGATTGCCAACAGATCTTTTTTTCACTATCTCTTTCAGGCTGTTCAGGAACCATGGCTGCAAAACTACAAACCGGGATTCAAGGCTGATAAAAAAATGAAGCTTGTTCTTCGCCATCCAAAAGGCCGAGCCACATCTCCTGCGGTATTGCTTCAGGAATACCGGGACCTCCTGAAAAAACTGGATGAGAGATCGAAAGAAACCGAAAACTCTCCAGCTTGATTGAGATGCATTTCCCCCCTCCCTTGATCTGACTTTTTTTCGCCTTTTCTTTTTTTTTCCCTTCAATGCAACTTTTAACAATTGCTAACAATTGTGAGAGATAAAGATAAATGGCGTTAATATTCAGGAACCAAATCAAAATCCATATAACGATGAAGATCTCAATAAATGACCGATCATGTGAAGCAAATACTGGTGACAAGCTGCTTGATGCCGCCCGAAAAAGTCATAGCCATGTCGGGTATTTCTGCGGCGGAAACGGAATTTGCCAAACCTGTTATGTAAAAGTACTTGAAGGCAGCGAACTCCTTTCACCCCTGAGTGAACCTGAAAAAGCAATGCTTTCCGATACACTCATCAGGGAAGGAATGAGAATGGCATGTCTTGCAACAATCGAGAAGCCCGGAACAATAAGAATACTCTCAACCATAGAAGAGGTAAAGCAGCTTTATGAACAAAATCCGCTCCAGCTACCTCTTTATTCGGCTAAAATGGGCTGGGAAGCCCTTGTGAAATTTCCTGAAACCGTCGTGCTCCAGACGGAAAGAATAATCAACGGCAAACTTGACATCTGGCAGCTTTTTACTGATATTATCGGCGGTATTGGCGATGTACTTCAACTTCTGGTTCAGTCAATACAGGGAAATTCAACTGATCAGGAAAACAAAAGCCTTCCGGAACGCAGCATACCGAAAGGAATCCTCGCTCATAATGCGACATGCCTTACTCCTGCAAACTGCGGCTGCAACAGCAATGGAAACGGCAAAGGGAAAACTGTTCCGCACACCATTACATCTCATGGCGTACATAACGGAGTACCTGCTTGAACCTCTTAATGAAAAAGGCCTGAAAACAGGCCTTTTTCATTTGTGTCTCTCTTGAGATTTCTTCCTTGCATCATTATCATACCGGATCCTGTTTGAGTCGACCGGTTCCCGCTACAAGGTGAAAAAGAGGTGATTGAGTGAAGAATCTAATTGTTTATATTGATTTATAACGTTCCGTTTTTTTTACAGGCTAAACACTATGATCATGATCATCTATATCAACGACAAACCGTGCGAGACCAAGGTTGGTGATCTGCTCCTGAGTGTTGCACAGCAGCATAAAAGCCATATCGGTTATATTTGCGGCGGCAACGGCATCTGTCAGAGCTGTTTTGTTTATGTAAAGGAAGGAGCCGAATGTCTTTCTGATCCTGGTGAAGAAGAAAAAACTTTCATTTCAGCCAGACTGCTCAATGAAGGTGGAAGACTTGCCTGCAGAACCATCATTAAAAAAGAGGGCAGAATATCGGTCCTTTCAAGGGCTGAAAACCTCCGGAGAATAGTGGTTGGACTTAATGTTCCCGGCTTTATAACCTATGCCCGGACAATCGGATACAACGTTGTCAACCAGCTCCCCGGTGGTGCGGTAAATGTGTTTACCAGAGTCAGGGATGGCAGAATAAACCCGGCAAAAACCCTCGGAAAAATTGGCGATGGCCTTGGCCATGCCTCGCTTCTCGTGATGCATACGTTTCTTGAAACATTCCCCTTTATGCAGGGCCCGGCAACCATGGCGTCTGAAGGCTTCAATGGCATTGCTGATACCGCATCGAAGGCAATATGCTCATTGCCCGTGCTCAGCACGATAGTGTGCCGAAAAAATGAGGCCGATAAACTGCCCCTTGTGGAAACGATAAAAATCACAACAAAATAAGTGCAACTGCCTCTTGACGTGAAGATTCCTCACGCCCTTCTTCGCGACAGAAGGCGCAACCATTTTACCCGATTTGCTTGATGGGATACAGTGGTGACACAGGAAGTATCGAGTTTGAACTTGGAGTAAAAACCCTTGAGCGCTGGCTGATCAAGCCTGGAAAAACCATGAATATCGTTCTCGGTATTCCTAAGGAACGCGCTCTTGATGAACGACGGGTCGCCCTCTCTCCTGCCGGTGTGCAGATTCTGACCGAACATGGAATCAGGGTGATTATTGAACAGTCGGCCGGACATTTCTGTAATTTTTCAGATATCGATTATTCTGAAGCAGGTGCGGTTATTGTCGCCTCACCTGAAGAGCTTTTTGCCGATTCCAACGTAATTGTAAAAGTTTCACCACCTCAGCCGGAAGAACTTGCCCTGTTCACTCCTGGTCAAATGCTGATTTCAGCCCTGCACCTGGGAACAGTAAGTCGCCACGTCATCGATACGTTGCTTGAAAAAAACATCACCGCTCTTGGTTTTGAATTTATCGAAACCAAGGATGGTGAACTCCCGATTGTAAGAACACTGAGTGAAATAGCTGGATCTCTTGCTATTCAGACGGCAGCAAAATACCTTGAAACCGGCTATGGAGGCAGCGGAATTCTTCTTGGTGGTATTGCAGGGGTTCCACCTGCGCACGTCACCATTATCGGAGCAGGTACCGTAGGCCTTTTTGCGGCTCAGGATGCGCTCGGACTTGGAGCCCAGGTAACGGTTATCGACAAGGAGATCAACAGGCTGAGAAGATTTGAGGCTTTTTTCAACCGTCATCTGGTCACGGCAATAGCCAATGATCACTACATATCCGAAATTGCCAGATTTTCAGATGTTATGATCGGAGCGTTGAGCCCGAAGCAAAAAATAATAAAGCCGCTCGTCAGCGAACAGGTTATTAAATCCATGAAACCGGGTTCCGTTATTATCGACGTATCGATCGATCAGGGAGCCTGTTTCTCGACAAGCCGGCACACCTCCCATACCAATCCTATCTATGTCAAGCACGGGGTAACCCATTATTGCGTTCCCAACATACCCTCAGCCGTTGCAAAAACCGCTTCATTTGCCCTTACCAATACCCTTCTGCCGTTCCTCCTGAAACTATCGGAACATGAAACCATCTCCGATATTCTCTGGAAAAGTCACAGTCTTAGAAAAGGCACTTATTTATTCAAGGGATATGTAACCCGGAAAATTCTCGCAGAGCTTGTCAACCATCCTTTCCGGGAAATTGACATGTTGCTTGCTGCGAGTTGACGCCGCCATTTCAGGGTATGCTTCAGAGATATTCAAGCGGCTTGCCCATCTGCCGGGCAATATAGGACGCACATGAAACACCGGAATAGGTAACCGCAATAACTCCCTGACCGGGAAAAGTACTGTCACCGGCAGCAAAGAGGTTTTTTACCCTTGTGCGGTTTTGCGGTTTCTGCAGCACATTCTGACCGGGCCAGAGCAGAGGACCGTATGATCCTTTATACCGGTTGAGATAGCGTTCATGAGTCCGGGGTGAAGCAAGCACCTGCAGTTCGATCGAACCCGCAAGACCCGGAAGAATCTTTTCCGTACGGGCTATAACTGTTCGGGCGAAATCCTCCTTGGCCCTCCGGTATTGGCCGTCACTCTTCTGAAAACTCTCCCACTCAGAGGTTTCTGCTGTCACAAAAGCATGAACGATATGTTTGCCCGGCGGCGCAAGCGATGGATCGAGAATCGTAGGAGCAGAAAAATAGATGGTACCTCCCGTCTGATCATACGTTTTCCAGTCATCAACGAGAATATGATGAACATGAAACCCCTCGGGAATAACCGAACCATCCACACCAAGATAAAGTTGAAACCAGCTTGGGGCTCGAAGAAACTTCTCTTCGGCCACTCGATACCGGGGATCTGGCACGAGCCGGTTAAAGGTATCCCATACCGTTGCATTACTGACAATAACATCAGCATAACAGCTCTCGCCGTTTGCAAGTTTAACACCACAGGCAGTCCCTCCTTCAACAAGAATCTCGGTAACTTCTGAGCGATACCGGATTGCCCCGCCGAATTTCTCTATTCCCCTCACCAATGCTTCAGCAATAACTCCCGAACCTCCTACAGGGTAGTTAATGCCTCCATGATGACGATCGGCAAGACAGATTCCCGCATTGACAAGCGGGGTCGAAAGGGCATTCTGTACAGCCCATGAGTAAGACTCAATATCGATAAAACTCAAAAGCTCTTCATCACGGATAAACTTCCGTGCAGTCTTGCCCATTGAACGAAAGGTTTTCAGTGCAAGGGCAAACGTCTTGCCGGGATAGCTCGTACCCACCTGAGCAAGATGCATGACATCCTCAAGAGAACCTGCCGGCAGTGAACTCAGAATATCGTATACAGCTTCCAGTTCATCATAAAACCTTATAATACCTTCAGCTTCATGGGGAAATCGATCCTGGAGCGATTCAAGAAACGCTTTCCGGCTATAGTGCG
>JAAXUM010000342.1 GCA_013336025.1 Chlorobiaceae bacterium | reverse complement strand
ACGACTTTTAAGACGAGTTATACGTTGTTCAAGGGCGTTTCTTTCAGAAATTGTTTTGCAGGACGGATGATTGAGCGCTTCATTGACGATCTCAATAGCCTTTGGCACATCGTGTTTTTTGTGCTCGAAAAACTTTGCCATCTCTACAGTCGCGAAAAAGTTGCCGGGATCGTCACGAAGCATCAAATCCCATAATCGGAGGGCATCATTCCAGAAGCCCGAACGTTTGCAAATCAGGGATAGTGTTCTTCTGGCCTCAAGAGCAACATGAAGGCATTCTGCCTCTTTTATACACTCAAGAATGTTTTTCGCTCCCGCTGCATCTCTGCGAGCCAGCAAAAGCTTTGCCGCGGCTAAGAGATCTTCATGTTCGTACGCTGATATATCCCGCCCATGATTCAGCATATCTGAAAGGTGCACCGAAAGCGTTGCCATGGATATGATATCAAGGCGGTTGTGTTCAAAGACTTCAGTTAAAAAGCGTGCGTCACGCTTTCTCAACCAATCGAAGTAGCGTTGAGGTATTTCGTTTCCCGGGATATCACCCTGACGGAGAACGCCGAGAATCTCCTTTTCAATGGTGATCAGACGATTATTCTCGAGACGATGTCCGAGAAGGCGACGTGCCGGATGCAGCAAATCAAGATGGGGCATTGTCGCAAGCCTATCCGGGAGACGGTTGAGGATAAAACGGGCGGATAGGAGACCGACATCGAATGCCTTGCCGTTGTAGCTCACGATAAAACGCTTCTCTCCTGCAAGATCGAGCAGAAAACGCAGAGAGGCGCGTTCTTCGGAAAAATCGCGAGAGAATATCTGCGTTGTGCGGAATGTGTCATTATCAAACCAGCCAAGGCCGATAAGAAAGGCGAAGGTGCCCGTGCCTCCAGACAATCCCGTGGTCTCCGTATCGAGATACAGAGCGTCTTTGCAATGTAAGAAAGCCATATCCGGATTATTTGCCAGTAACGCGACGGCATTCATATCAAGGGTGGAAATTTCACCGATACGCCGCGAACCGTGCTTTGCGGAACCGGGGAAATATCCATTTGAGATGAAAAATTTACCGTGGGCGTTCTGCATCTCTTCACCTATCTTCATATCTTTGAG
This sequence comes from Chlorobiaceae bacterium, assembly GCA_013336025.1. Classification (GTDB taxonomy): domain Bacteria; phylum Bacteroidota; class Chlorobiia; order Chlorobiales; family Chlorobiaceae; genus Chlorobium. The sequence goes on along the minus strand of JAAXUM010000342.1, from coordinate 1,398 downwards.
GGATATGGCATCCTCATGTCGAGTGAAGACGGGCTTATAAGAAGCAGTGGGCCGACGTGAGGTAATGGCTTCTATGCGCCGGCGCAGTTCGCTGATCTCATCCGCTCGTGATGATTTATTTTGTTTGAATGAATCTTCACCGGTCAGGCGTTGCAGTCGTTTGATGGTGTTCATGGCGTACCAGTTATCAAATCAAGAATAGCCAAAACAGATTCTTTTGCCACCGGACCGACTTCAAGAGTAGGTCCCACACAAGTCGGGCAGCCATGGCTGCACGGACAGCTGCGAATCAAGCTCAGTGCAGAAGCTATTAGGCGATCATGCTCCGCATATAAAAGATCAGAAAAACCGATTCCTCCGGGATAGGCATCAAAGATAAAAACAGTCGGGTCAAATGCATCCACCATAACTCCACCGGTACTGTTTGCGCTGTGTGAAGTCGAAGTGATGAAGCGCGCATTGGCACCATGACGGACAAACCACTCACCGCTCTTGTCGCCGATACACCTGTCTATATCATGCACATCGGCCATGAGCAGCATCGATGAAAGATGATGCAGGCTATAGGAGAGGCCGGAAAGGCCATCGATAATTTCCGACTGCGTGAAAGGCAGCCTGTTGAGAAGATCTCTGGGGATAGTAAACCAGTAGCTCGTCGTGTGCATATCTTTCTCAGGCAGAATCACATCGCCATACCCAAGGTTCTCGGAGGAGTAAAATTTTATCTTTTTATACCCAACGACCTTGCGCACAACCTGCACTTCGCCATGCTCGATGATTATTTTTTGTCGGTGTTTATTCGCGAAGCTGTCAATGACTCGAACGTTGGTGTAGGTCATGGCGTCGGTAAAATAATCCACGTCGACCTTGTGCACGTATGCAGTCTTGCGCTCGAGATCGAGTTTGTCCACGTAGTACTGCTGGGATTCAACCATGTAAATGGCGTCATCGTGAACCGTGGAAAAGGCGCTGTCCCAATCCACCTCGGCGATGACATTGTGCGAGCCTGTCTCTGTGGTATCCACGACGACAACATTCTCGGGATTAATGCTGCGCAGGCTTACCTCATCGGCAGGATAGCTTTCCGCCGTCCAGTGCCATCTGTCATCGACCTTGTGAAGGACCCCTTTTTCTTCCAGATAATTGAGGAGTTCTTCAAGGTTCTCTGTTCCGAATCGTTCTCCTTTTTCGAAAGGCAGCTCAAAGGCCGCACTCTTCAGGTGATGCAGCAGGATAAGCAGATTATCGGGATTGACGCGGCAGTGTTCCGGTGAGCGTGTAAAAAAGTAATCAGGGTTCTCCGCAATAAACTGATCCATGGGGTTGCTGCGGGCGATGAGAACCGCAAGGCTGTGTCCCCGCCTCCTGCCCGCCCTGCCTGCCTGCTGCCAGGTACTC
>JAAXUM010000101.1 GCA_013336025.1 Chlorobiaceae bacterium | reverse complement strand
GGTAGGCTCGCCCGGCCGGTTGCCGGGCAAGCGCCTTCTCTTCCACAAACAGATGAATCCCGGAAAGCTTTTCGGCTTTTTCAAGGGTATCAACTCCTTCAAAAAACAGCCAGGCAAATCCTTTGCTGAGCGAAGCTTTCTGAACCGTCAAGGGTGTAACACTTCTGTCGTTTTTTCCGGCAAGATAACCTGTACGTGACAGAAAAAGCTCAGGAAAATCGGTAACAGGAAGCACTTTCAGTTCTCCCTTCAGCCCTTTCGGCTTCAGTATCGTGCCTGTCAGAAAAAGATCCATCAAAAGCCTCCCTGCCGAAGATCAGGCTTCAGCGCCGGCAGCTTTTCCCTCAGCTTCTTTTTTAGCCTGACGACGACGGGACTTCACAACCAGACGTTTATGGCGTCTTTCCGTTTGCTTCGCCTGCCATTTTTCCATCTCGGAAACAATCTCTTCTTCGCTGCGTCCCATTTTTTTCAGGCGCAATTCATACAAAAGACCCGTTGAGCGAATAAGGCTGCGAACAGTATCGGTCGGTTGCGCACCGGTCTGCATCCAGTATGCTACACGGTCTTTTTTTATCGTCACCGCATGGGGTTTGGCTGTCGGCTGATAGTGTCCGATAACTTCAAGAAATTTCCCATCCCTCGGAGAGCGTGCGTCAGCAGCAACAATCTGATAAATGGGCAATTTTTTTCTTCCTGTTCTTTTCAATCTGATCTTAACCAATGCTGCAATAGTTTAGTTGTTGTGAACAATAACGGTAATTTAACGTTTTAGAAACTTGTCAAGTGCAAGATTCTGTGAGGTGATCTTTCTTCCTGATTGCGACAGTTTTGTGACCGAACGCATCATTTTTTTCATCTCTCCAAACTGCTTGAGCAGCATGTTGACCTCCTGAACCCTCGTGCCGCTTCCTTTTGCAATTCTCTGTCTCCGACTGCCATTGATTATTTCAGGATTTGTTTTTTCCTGTTTTGTCATGGAGTTGATCATCGCCTCAATCGGCTTGAAATCAAGGTTTTCTATTTCCTGCTTGGGAACCATTTTGTTCAGTCCCGGTACCATGGAGATAAGACCCTGAATCGAACCCATTTTTTTAAGCTGCTGGAGCTGATCGAAAAAGTCGTTGAGATCAAACTCGTTTTTCATCAGTTTCTTCTGCATCTCGAGTGTCTTCTCAAGATCCAGCGTCTCCTGCGCTTTTTCAACAAAACTGACAATATCACCCATGCCGAGAATTCGCTGGGCCATACGTTCGGGATAAAAAAGATCAAGGTCATCGACTTTTTCACCAACGCTGATGAATTTTATCGGCTTCTCGACTACCTGCCTTATGGAGAGCGCTGCACCACCCCTTGCATCACCATCGAGCTTGGTGAGCACAACACCATCAAAATCGAGCCTGTCATTAAAAGCCTTGGCTGTATTGACCGCTTCCTGACCCATCATGGAATCAACGACAAACAACAACTCATCAGGCTTGAGCGCATGCTTCAGAGCCTCAGCCTCAGCCATCATTTTTTCATCTATCTGTAAACGTCCTGCCGTATCGATGATAACAACATCCTTTGCAGCAAGACGGGCTGCTTCAAGACCCTTCACCGCGGCCTTCATCGCATCCTGCTCATCTATGGAAAAGACGGGAACATCAACCTGTTCTCCAAGCGTCTTAAGCTGGTCAACTGCGGCTGGCCGATAGACATCGGCAGCGACAAGCATTGGATTTTTACCGTTCTTTTTGAGACGTTTGGCCAGCTTTGCGCAGAATGTCGTTTTTCCTGAACCCTGTAAACCAGCGACCATGATAATAGCCGGAAGCTTTTTGGGAGAAAGGTTCAGCGGCTGGTTTTCACCACCCATAAGATCGGTCAACTCATCGTTGACAATCTTGACAATCATCTGGGCAGGCGAAACGCTCTTGAGTACCTGCTCGCCAAGGGATTTCTCCCTGATATCGTCAACAAGCTTCTTTGCTACCTTGTAATTCACGTCAGCATTGAGCAGTGCACGCTTGATATCGCGCATCGCAATACCAATATTGATCTCGTTGATCGTCGCCTGCCCTGCAAGTTTCTTAAAGGCAGCCTCTAATTTATCACTTAAATTATCAAACATTGCTTTTTGCTTTTCAAGATAAAGCTTAAAAATGATTAGCTTTAATTATAATAAAAAATAGGGAAAAATAAAACCTGAGTCTTGTCATCTGAGAGCATATCAGGTTTTTATCCTATTTTTTCTTTTTTTGTCGGGTAGTATTCTTCCCTCTGCAAAAATACCGTCACTAAAAAACAGTATGTCCGCACTCTCCATAAAACAGATACTTGATTCGTTCAAGAAGCAGCGCGTAGCCGTTATCGGTGATATCATGCTCGATAAATACATTTTCGGTCATGTTTCAAGAATCTCTCCGGAGTATCCGGTTCCTGTTGTTGAGGTAACGCATGAGGATCATCGACTTGGCGGAGCGGCAAACGTAGCGCTCAACACCCTTTCTCTTGGTGCAGAAACCATCCTGATCGGGGTTACCGGTGCTGATGCCGACAGGGAAATTCTTGCAGACCTCTGCCAGAATCTGCACCTTTCCGTTGACTTTCTCGTTCCGGATGCGTCAAGACCCACAACAAGCAAAACAAGAATCCTCTCGCAAAGCCATCACATAACCCGCGTGGATTATGAGAGTAAAAAAGATGTGGATCAGGATATTGAAAATGCAGTCCTTGAACGTTTTCAACATATTGCCGACAACATTGACGCTGTGATTCTCGAAGATTATAACAAGGGTCTTCTGACGGAGAGTATTGTTCAGAATGTTATCAGAATCGCAGAAAAAAACAATACCCCCGTCCTTGTCGATCCTAAACTTAAAGGTTTCTTTTCGTATCAGAACTGCAGCGTTTTCAAGCCAAACCTTTCTGAAATGGCCTCTTCACTGGGCATTGTCCTTCATAACAATGACAGGGAAATTGAGGATGCGTGCATGTTGCTCCAGGAAAAGCTGAACGCCAGGGCGGTTGTCGTAACAAGAAGTGAAAAAGGAATGACGATCTACAATGGCAAATTCACTCATATTCCGGCAACATCCCTTGAAGTATCCGATGTATCCGGTGCCGGAGATACGGTAATCAGCGTGCTGGCTCTGGGTTCAGCTGCTGGCCTCGATATCGAAACCAGCGCTGCAATCGCCAATCTTGCCGCAGGATCAGTCTGCCAGGAGGTTGGAGCTGTTCCTGTCAAACCGGATAAACTGCTCAGGGCTTGTCAGGAATATCTTCGATAATGCAGAGGTGGTTTTCAATCTCAGCAGGATATGGCGGATTATAGCTACTGTCAGTAATCAGGGATCTCATATTCTGCAACGAATAAAACGGAACCTCGAACATGGCTGTATTGCTGACCGGTGAGGGAACATCTTTTCCGGGATCCACATGCATGACAAAAGAAATATGCACGCGGCCGTGATCTACCGGTGAAAAAATCCATACTCCCCGTGCATGCCTTACTCGGTGATAACCAGGGGTAAGCGGCAGATAGTCCGGCTCCGAGGTCATGGTAATCGCAACGGCATTCTCACCGGCGGATTCCAATCCGGTACGCACAATCATTTCACGTTTTGGAAGCGGCCAGGGAGCATTGATAACCTGACGTACAACGTACTCAAGACAGTCTTTTTTTTCCAGTATATCCATTCCTGCCAACTGGTGAACCCAGCGATGATAGCTGGCTGTATCATAAAACAGGCTTATCAGTTTTTTAAAGGTAACGGGAAATTCCGTCTCACCTTTAAACCCGAGAATATCGGAACCGCGAACTTTCGATGAAAAAATCCTGATTCCTTTATGTTCTACACGAAACTCCCAGTTCACATTAAGAGCCGACTGTACATCCATACCTGATGCTTGTTTTATATGATAAAATGCCTCACCACGTTCCCTTTGTTTACTCAGTTATGAACTGATCGTATTGCTTGATAACATCCTTGGAGGATTTTTTGAACGGAGCATCCACGGGATTCTGATATTTCTCTTTCTTCACCCACTCCCGCATATTGTTCATGGTATGAAACGGGGTATCAATAACGGCGATATTGGCAAGCCAGGCAGGGATTTCACCACCCGGTTCTATATGAAGCCTGAAAACCACCCTGCACTGATTTTCAGAGAGCGGAATGATATTCCATGCCCCTTCAAGCTGGGGAACCCTGACGTATTTATCGTTTAAGGGCAGGTAATCGGGTTTGCACTCAAGTTTAATGAAAACTTCAGATGTCTCAGGATCGATATAGCCCTGTGATAGTGTAATAATCTCCCTGTCCGAAACAGGCCAGGGTGCACTGACAAGCTGATAGACAATTCGCCCTTCATCTTCAGACAACTCTTTGAGAACTTTCATCTCTCTTGTTTTCCAAACCCACTGGGTGGCAACTTCGATATCATACAGCAGCGCAAGAACGGCATGCTGGGGAGCATCCATCGTTGCAACGCCGACAAAAGAGAGAAAATCTGAAGATGGAACCGGACAGGTAAAAATCTTCAACCAATCATTTTTAAGACGAAGCGCACAAGTCGATGTACTGATTTTTTCAAGCAGAGACATAGCATGCCATAGTTTTGATTGAGAAAAATGAAAGGCCGCAACCTGATCAGCGCACAAGAGTAACCGGAACTTGAGAAGAAAAATTCACAAGAGGATCTGATTGAACAACATATACCATAATCTGTGCTTCAGCCCCGAAAAGCTGATGGGCAATCCTTGCTTTTATTGCAAGAGCAATGTTTCTGCGGTCAAGATGAAACCCTGACTGGTCAAATCGTATTTTTTTAGCCTCACAGGTTTTCCTGACAAGCGACTCAAGCCTGCTGTCTTCCGAGTATTCAGTAAGAAACCGCTCCATTGATTTCCGGTATTGCTGAACAGAACTTTCAGGGTTGTCAAGCACTCGTTGAGCAAGATCATCAAAAGAGCCTGTACGATACAGTTCCTGATATAAATCGGAATAAGGCTTACCCGTTACCCAGTAATCGGGAACAATTCCTCCTGCATTCCTCAGAGCAGCAACACTTTTGGCCTCACCACTTTTCGGAGCAGCTTTTGACAGCAATGCACGATACCCGCCGGTTCTGTACACAGAAATATCGTTATTTTTTAGATATAATAAACTATCATTGTCTGCAAACAGTTTCTGCGGAGTGAGGCTTGTCATCGCTTCATTGTAATACGATTCACGCCCGTCAACACCCTTTTTATAGTGTCGTTGTATCTGCCTCCCCGAGGGCGTATAGTAACGAGAGACAGTGAGACGAAGCGCTGAGCCGTCTTTAAACGGGTACTGCCTCTGCACAAGACCCTTGCCAAAAGTCAATTCGCCGAGCACAAGCGCCCGCCTGTTATCCTGAAGTGCTCCTGCAAGAATTTCAGAAGCCGAAGCGCTCCCTCTGTCAACAAGCAGAATAACCTCTCCCGTTTCAAAACCGCCATTCGAAGTTGCGAGGTATTGAGCATCCTCAACACTGTTCTTGACACTCTTTGTATAGACAATCATCTTCCCTTTCGGAAGAAACTCATCCGCAACACTTACTGCCTGATCGAGTATTCCACCGGGATTTCCCCTTAAATCAACAAGCAGCTTTTTCATCCCCTGTTTTTTCAGTCTTGCAAGAGCTGCACGGAACTCATCAGCAGTTGTTTCTGCAAAACGGCTTAATCTGATATATCCTATACCATGAGGAAGAACAAATGCTGCATCTACAGATGATGTTGTAATCCTGCCTCTTGTAATTTTGAAATCGAGATATTTCCTGTTGAAAGGACGGAATACCCGTAAATGAACAAGAGATCCTCTGGAACCTCTTAACTTTCTTAAAACCTCCTGATGTGTAATTCCTATGGCAGAAACTGAATCAATTGCCAGAATTCTGTCGCCCGCTGCAATACCGACAGCAGCACTCGGCCCTCCTGATAATGGCGAAACAACGAGAAGCGTATCACTGATAACATCAAACTCTATACCAATCCCGTCAAAATTACCTTCAAGTTCTGCCTGGGAGTAGACCACCTTTTCAGGCTCAAGATAGACGGAATGAGGATCAAGATAGTCCACCATCCCCTTTATCGAAGAGGTCACAAGACTATCCCCCTGCACCTCATCCACATAAAGTTCACGGATCAGGCCGTATGCTTCATACATTTTTTTCAGCGATCCAGGTGCCTGCTCATGCCCCGTATTAATCCTGGTGCCCAGAAATATTCCGAATGAAAGGACAACAATCATCATGACAACCGTAAGAACACGAGACATTGATATCAACTATTAAATGGTAAGAGAAACCTGAAACGTAAACATTTCACTGAACTTACAGTTTACCTGCCTAAAGACAAAAACACAAAAAACATTCTCTGAAAAGGAACTCGCAATAAACGTCAAAGACAACACCATTGATACGCTATTTACAGCTTCAGCAAGTTCCCTTAAGCCATCAATAAATCCCGTCAGACCGCAAAGATCCCAACCATGACAACCACAAGTATAAACAAGATATAAGCAGACACTTACCAATAACTAATCCACAATAAAAAAGCAAAACCACTCAACGGATATTCAACAATACAACACAGCCATATAATCGCCACTCAATCTAATGCATGACAATAAAACACTAATAAGAAAATTTAAACAGCATCATAATCGACCTTATCAAAATCATTTACACAGAACAAT
>JAAXUM010000341.1 GCA_013336025.1 Chlorobiaceae bacterium | reverse complement strand
GCATAAGCAGAATCGGAAGGATCGACCTGTTCAAGAGCAATTTCGGTATGACCAAGAATCACTCCGAGCATATTATTGAAATCATGAGCTATACCACCGGCAAGCCGGCCAACCATCTCCATCTTTTGTGACTGGCTCAATGCCTCTTGTGTATTCTTTTCCGAAACTTCTGCACGTTTGCGGGCTACAATATCCCAGGCAACGTCAGCAAGAGTTCCTACCCATCGGGCATCATCTTCATCATAGGGATAAGGCTTGTTTCCAACCCCGATAATGGCCATAACCGTATCGCCCTGCATAACTGGTACAACAAGGTTACGCTTAACGAAAGGATGACCACTGGGCAGATACCTCTCATTATCGTTATCATTATTAATCACGGCCTTCTTTTCACGAATGGCCTCACTCCAAACTGACGACTCACTCAATTGAGGATGAAAATCCTGACTTTTTCCCATCCGGCTCAAGGCCTTTTCAGTACTGGTTGACCAGACCTGCATGGATGGTGAAGAGCGTTCATCCATGAGAAAATAGCAGAAACCGAACGTACTGTCAGTCATACATTCAGATTCATCAAGAGTGGCTCTGAGCAACTCTTCAATTGAACGATTTTCGGCCATATCGAGAAGACGAAGGCGAAATGCAGTAAGGGCTTCGAATCGTGTTCGCTCGGTAATATCGTGAATAGTGGAATAGAACAGCGTTTTTCCTGCGATTTCAATATTATTGCTGAATACCTCCACATCACGAATAGAACCATCGGCTCTTCTGTGACGAAATGAAAAACTTTGCTGATGCAATGACCCGCATTTCTCTGCATCCTGCTTTTCAGGTTCTGATGCAGTCGTAGTGATCTGCTCGATTTTCATTTGTGTCAACTCTTCGATCGACCACCCATAAAAATCTACCGCAGCTTGATTGGCGTCAATAATTTTACCGGTATGGGAATCAATGATCAGCTTGATTTCAGAATGGCTTTCAAAAAGTTTTCTGAAGCGGTCTTCGCTGTCACGCAAAGCCTCTTCAGCCAGTTTTCGATCTGTAATATCAAGAAACATACCAATGTAACGGACAACGCTCCCGTCTGCATCCCTGACAGGAGTTCCTTTGGTCATAAGCCAGCGCTCTCTGCCGTCAACATCACGACCACGCCACGTAACCTGAAATGTGAGACCTTTTTCTGCAGCCGCAAGAGCAGCCTTTTCTGTCTGCTCTCTATCCTCAGAACTAATGGTGCTTATCCAGACATCAAACGATGCTTCACAGCAGGATGCCTTGAGACCCAGCATTGGCCATATTTCATCTGACCAGATGAACCTGTTTGTGGAAAGAGACCACTCCCAGTTTCCTGCATGCGTTGCAGGCAGGTGGATCTGCAGTTGCTCCCGGCTTATTTCATGGATCTGTTCAGTTTGTTTTCTGACATCAAAACCCGAAGCTGTTTCGCGTTCATCTTTCTCTTTATGCATAAGTCTCTGTTTTATATGCCACACATTTTCGAATAGTTAACGATGCACCTGAATGCAAACATGCTCACATAACAATGGCAAACAACAATATCGATGCGTTAAACAGGCTTGTAAAAAGGCAACTCTATTTATTTGTTCAAAAAAGCTTGCTGCGCCGGGCGATGCTCGTCATCCTCTTCCCGACCTGTGGAACTCCGGTTTCTGCTCTCCATCCCCCTTGCGCCCGGGCTTCTCTCGAAAATATATAGCGGTGGCTACATGTAAAAACCAGTTAAGACCGGATACTCATCCCGGCAGTAGCCCTGTCATCAATAAAAAGTTCGAGTAAAAGAAATGTAGCTATTGGATTCTTTTTTTTCGAAAACATTTCAAGCAACTCTTTCAGGTACTCCACGTTACCGTTTATCCGGATATATCTGCATACGAGGCAAATATCATGTTGATGAAAAGCGGAATAATCTGAAAAGATGCCGGCAGGCAAAGATTACCAATCCGCTTTAAGAACACAACGAAAAATCACTTAAACCTGAGTAATGAATCCTCCTGAATTCAGAACTTTCAAGAGAGAACGCCTGTTAAACTCTTGTGCCTGGGTTAATGATTACCGATATTGTAAAACAGTTGCTTACCAAACTCGATCAAAGCATCATTGAACACCATGAAAAAAAGCGTCTCACTAATAATACTTATATTTTTCTTTATCACAAAAACTCTCGCAGCCGGAGAAACTATTGCTCCTGTTGTTGTCAAATCCGACCAAAAAGGTTCTATCATTGTTCATGTTCAGAATCTGAAAAAACCCGAAGGATTGCTTGGCGTAGCACTTTTCTCTTCAGCACAGGGATTTCCCGGTAAATCGGATCGGGCTTTCGCAAAAAAAGGAGTAAAAATTACTGCCACGTCACATGATGTAACATTTGATAATATTCCCTATGGGACTTACGCCATAAGCGTATTCCATGATGAAAACAGTAATGAAAAGCTGGATACTATGATTTTCGGAATTCCAAAAGAGGGCGTCGGGGTTTCAAACAATCCGAAAATGAAAG
>JAAXUM010000100.1 GCA_013336025.1 Chlorobiaceae bacterium | reverse complement strand
CGGGTCCGGAGGCAAAACAATTGCCGTTGTTGCAACAGGAGTAGACACCATCTATACCGACCCACGCGGCAAAATATGGCCGGGGATCGTTGAAAACGGTGCCATTATTTCCGAGGAATGGATCGGATCAAACCTCGTACCGGCAAAATTCCCAAAGAGAAACCGCATTATTTCCGGCATCACTCTCGGTACCCTTGTTGTCGAGTCCGACCGTAATGGCGGTTCCCTGATAACAGCATCCTTTGCACTCGAACAAAACAGGGAAGTTTTTGCCATTCCCGGAAGCATTTATTCCCACACGTCACGCGGCACAAACATGTTGATACAGCTTGGACAGGCAAAAGCCGCTCTTTGTGCTGACGATATTATCTCTGAAGTGACCCCGCAATCATCTCGCAGAAACATCGCCCGTGAAGAAGCCGTTGAACGACCGGTGCAGCTCAGTTCCGAAGAGGAGTATCTTATGAAAATAATGGGAAAGGAGACTATGCATATCGACTCCCTTGCCTTTAAAACCGGGCTTGATCTATCAACGCTTCTCGTACAACTCTTTGAACTTGAAATGAAACAGGCTGTCATTCAACTTCCTGGTCAGTTTTTTAGGAACAACCACTCCTGATCAGAATAATCACTCTTTTTTTATCCTTATTCCGCTTTTATGGTTTTTATCAGGGAATTATTACCTTTGAGGGTATAATTTTCGCTTCATGAATATTATACTGGTTCAGAAAATAATCAATGATAACTTTAATTATGAAACCGATGTATAATCGAAAAGGATTTATGAGTGTTGTGCGCAAAATCGTTATGGCATCGCTCCTCGGATTGATGCTCGCAGCTCCTGCAACTGCTTTCGCAGAAACAGTCGGGGTTGTAGATTTCGGCAGAATTCTTTTACAAATGCCTGAAAGAAAGCAAGCTGAAGCCACCCTGCAGGCAATGGCTACACCTTTTCAGAGTGAGCTGGAAAGAATGACACAGGATTTACAGAAAGGGCTTGTTGCTTATGAACAGCAAAAAGCTTCAATGGCAAAACCTGCAAGAGATGCAAAAGAAAAAGAACTGAACACCAAAGCTCAGGCAATACAGAAGTACAAACAGGATAAGTTCGGGTCGGAAGGTATCGTAGCCAAAAAAGAACAGGAACTCCTTATACCTATTCGCCAGAAAATCGTGAATTCTGTTCAGTCTATTGCCCAGAAAGAGGGATTCACCCTGGTACTTGACAAGGGCGCCATGGTATACGGCACTCCTGCAAGCGACCTTACCTTCAAGGTGATGAATCAGCTCAATCTCAAATAAAAAGGCACTGATTGCCATTGAAACGATTCATCTTTTTGTTTTTGCTTGCCTTTGGATTTGTTGTTTGTGGATGCGGCGCTCCTCAATCTGAGCGCCGTAAGCCGGAAACGGCATTTATAGGTGAAGGGCATCCGCAGCAGGAAAGCTGGGATATCAACCTTAACCTCACTGATGCGGGTGTTCCTAAAGCCAGCATACAAGCAGGATACGCCGCTGAGTTCAATAAAAACAGCAAAAAGGAATATCACCTTCAGAAGGGTGTTACCGTTATCTTTTTCAACAGCGAAAAAGAACCGTCAACCATCCTTAAGGCACAAGAAGCCGTTGTGCATGATAATCTGGATATTGAGGCAAGAGGAAACATTACCATTACAACCGACAACACAACAACGATAAAAACGGAATCCATCAAACGTACCGCCAAAGACAGAATGATACGTTCCCATGACTATGTCACCATCACAAGGCCTGGAGAGACACTGGCAGGATACGGATTTGAAAGTGACCAGGCACTAAAAAAATACAGGATTTTCCGGGCAAGCGGTGAATCCAACTAACCTTCAATACAGTTTTTTTAATGAAATTACATCTTTTAAAATCAAAAATCCACAACGCAAGGGTAACAAGCGGTGATCTTGAATATGAAGGAAGCATCACTATCGATCAGGAACTGCTCCATCTGGCTGAGATGATTCCCAATGAAAAAGTACTTGTTGTCAATAATAACAACGGCGAACGTTTTGAAACATACATCATCAATGGAGAACCGGGATCAAGAGTGATCCAGCTCAATGGGGCTGCAGCAAGATGCGCACTGCCGGGTGATGAAATAATCATCATGACGTTTGCAGTCATGGATGAAAAAAAAGCACGGACCTTTCAACCAATGGTTCTTATTGTTGACCATCTCAACAATCCCAAACGCCGACATCGAATTGGACAGGAAGACGAACAACTGTCATCATCCCTTTAACCATCTTCTGTACCCGATGTCACTTGCTGTAATCATCATGGCTGCCGGAAAAGGCACGCGAATGCAATCCGAACTTCCAAAGGTACTCCACAAGGCAAATGGAAGACCGGTTATCGAGTATGTTCTTGACACGGCCCTTCATCTCAAGCCGGATACCATAATTCTTATTGTCGGTCACCAGGCAGAAAAAGTCAGTGCGGCGACAAAACAATACCCTGTGATATGCGCACTTCAGGAACCACAGAATGGAACCGGTCATGCAGTGATGCAGGCTGAAAAATACCTGCACTCATTTTCAGGTGATGTTTTGATTCTTTCTGGTGATGTACCGCTTGTCAACGCAGATACGCTTGAACAGCTCGTCGCTTTACATCACCGTGAGCAGGCGTCAGCAACGGTACTTACCGCACGGCTCGATAATCCTTCCGGGTATGGCAGAATCATCAGGAGCAAAACAAGTGGCGATGTAATGAAAATCATTGAACAGCGGGATGCGTCACCCGAAGAACTTTCTGTAGATGAAATCAATTCGGGAATTTATGTCTTTAAAGCACCGGTACTTTTCCAGGCACTTCGTGAGATAACCACCGAGAATGCACAGCAGGAGTACTACCTGACCGACGTATTTGACATCTGTTTTCGAAACGGCAATAAAGTTTGCGCCAGTCGTACAGAGCATGCCGATGAAATAAAGGGAATCAATACGCCGGAACAACTCCGGGAAACGGAATTGCTGCTCTGCGCGAAGCTACTTCCTTGATCGTCGAGGTTTTTTCTGATCGCTCTCCTCTCTCTTTTTGCTGCGACTTCCTTCAGCGAGAGCATCCGGAGGGATAGAGTCACACCCTTGGCACTCTTTATCTATTCCTCCATTGTGCATGGAATAGAACTCTACGAGATTCCCGTCCGGATCCATGACAAAAAATGCCCGGCCTTCCTGCCTGTGAGCCGGACGTGTAATCAAATGCACCCCTTTTTCGTCAAGATAATCCGCAGCTTCATTGACCTCGGCGTCAGAGGCAAGACGAAAACCAAAATGATCCACCCTGAAATCCCGGGATTCAGGAACAGAGGGGGTTTCTGATTTGACCAGCACAAGCATATCCGAGTTAAGCCGCAGATAGCAGATATTAACCCCTACGTGGTGATCAATCCTGAAGCCGAGAATATCTGCATAAAATTGTTCGGCACGCCGAAGATCATTGACCCGGAGCGTGATCTGATTAATCCCCGTCAGTTTCATCATCTTCAATAGGGGTAACTTTTGGTTCTGCTATTTTTCCAAGCGTATAATCATACCGGTGTTGAAGATATCCTGCAACAGCTTTCTGTGAAGCCTTTTCCCTGCTTTCAAATTCAAGACTGATGGCAATCTGTTCAGGAAACACCTTGTCTGACTCTGACTCGCTGCCGGGATTGCGGATCATCTCCTTATAAGGCAAAAGTTTATCCTCAAGCTCAGCCCGTTCTTCCTCATGTATTTTTTTTGCTCGTTTTGAAATCGCAACCACCGTCTCGTACAAATTAGCGTGCGCACTTCTCAGCTTGTTGAGATCAACAGGTTTAACCGACATGGCACAAGTTATTTACGTGTTTGAAAGAAACTCACTTATTTTCGCCGTAACGGCATCAGCCGCACGATCGAGACTATCATTAACAATCACCTCATCGAACTGATCAGCATAACCAAGCTCATATTCAGCCCTTTCAAGACGAATGCTCAACGCATCCGCATCTTCACTTTCCCGCTTCAACAGCCTCTCTCTGAGAGATGCCATATCAGGCGGTCTTAGAAATATCAAGAGTGAATTATCAGGGAAAAGTCTTTTCAGATTCAGAGCACCCTTGACATCGAGATCAAAAAGCAGATGATGGCCGGAATTGACCGCATCGACTGTCTTGTCAAGCAGTGTCCCGTAGTAGTTATTAAAAAAATATTCATGCTCAACAAACCCGCCGTCATGAATTTTCTTTTCAAACTTTTCTTTATCCAGAAAATAATATTGAACACCATCCTCTTCACCCGCGCGCATCGGCCTTGTTGTTGCCGATACTGAAAAAGACAGCGAAGGAATACGTTCAAGAACAATTTTTGCAATCGTTGACTTTCCTGTTCCCGACGGAGCTGAAAACACCACGAGTTTTCCAGTCGGCCCTCTCCTGTTGGTCATAAAATCACTCGATATTTTGCAACTGTTCCCGAATTTTCTCGAGTTCTTCCTTTACATGAACGATCTTCTGGGAGATCTCGGCACTCTGGGATTTTGACGCAATGGTATTGGCCTCACGAAGTTGTTCCTGAAGCAGAAAATTCAGTTTTCGTCCTGTTCCGCTCTCATCATTGTGAAGTTCTTCAAGAAAAAATTTGTTATGACTTGAAAACCGGGTAAACTCCTCGGTTATATCAAGTTTATCAGCAGCGAGAACAAGCTCCATTTCAAGACGATCCCTGCTGTAGGCAATATCCTGACCCGCGATTAATTCAGCTTTTGATGCGAGCTTTTTTCTTACCGCTTGAAGGTTATCCTGTGAAGTCCTGCTGATTTCAGCAAGAGTCATCTCTATTTGTGCAATTCTACCGGCAAAATCCAATGAAAGTTCTTCACCTTCTTTACGTCGCATACCTTTGAGTTTGCGCATCGCATCCTGAAGAACATTTTTCACAAAAGACCATAACCACTCAGTATTATCAAGTACGGTATTTCCTGTCTCAAAAATCTCTGAAAAGCGAAGTACATGCTCCAGACTGACCGGAGCATCTATACCTGCAGCTATCCTTACCTCATCAAGAAGATCCCTGCACGCTTTCACCTTAACCGGGTTAACCCTCTGAGGAATTTCGACATCCTGGTCTGCCTGCACCTGAATCGATACCGAAATCTTTCCCCGTTGAAACGTAGAGCGTACAAACTCTCTTACTTCGAGTTCAAAGGCAAGCAACTGTCGCGGAAGCTTGACACTAACCTCGGCAAACCGGTTATTAACAGAGCGTAACTCCACGAAAACCCGAACACCGCTATCCACAGACTCTGCGCTGCCATAACCAGTCATGCTTTCCAACATAATACACCGCTGCGTTCTGTTATTGAATCAAGAACAAAAGAGGAAAACCCTCTCTTTTATGCACTCCGGTAATGAAAGACCTGAAATAAAGGGCTTACTTACGAAGATCAAGTTCGGCAATCACTGTACGATATCTCTCGATATCAACATTTTTCAGGTAATTGAGAACCTTTTTACGTTTTCCAACCAGCATAAGCAGACCACGACGGGAATGCTTGTCCTTTGGATGCTGCTGCAAATGCCCGGTCAAATCAGTGATTCTTCGGCTGAACAGAGCAACCTGCACCTCTGCTTTTCCGGTATTCTGCTGAACTCCACCGAACTGACTGATAATTCCCGCTTTATCTTCCTGTGTCAGACTCATATCATTTCTTTTATTATGTATTAAATCGGTTGACCTTTAATATAATATTATTCGTTATACAACTCCACCGTTTTTTTATCTTTTTCAAGTTGCTCTTTTAATTCGTCAATCGTCGAAAATTTTTTTTCGTCCCTGATATATGCATGCAACCTGAAGCTGAGAAAAGAACCGTAAAGCTCTCCTGAAAAACCCAGGATATGCGCTTCAACGGTTTTCTCTTTTCCCTGGGAAACGGTAGGCCGTAACCCGATATTCATCATGGCCTTATACAATATACCACCGATATCCGTACTGGCAACATAGACACCTGAATGCGGCAACAGTTTCTGAGGATCCGAAGGCTTGATATTCACCGTAGGAAACCCTATCGTACGTCCTCTTTGATCGCCATCAACCACGGTACCACTCACGATATAGGAATATCCGAGAAATTGATTTGCATCGGCAATATTGCCTGATTCAAGCATCTTTCTTATGCGCGTGCTTGAAAAATGCTCATTTCCGATTTTAACCTCACTTATCTTCTCAACGTCAAAACCAAACTCTTTTCCGATATGCAGAAGGGTTTCAGTGTTCCCTGTTCGGTTACGTCCGAATCCATGATCATAACCGACAATAATGCTTTTGGCGCAAAGCAGCTTGACCAGAACTCCTATGATAAAATCCTCTGAACTCCGGGCTGCAAAAGCATCGGTAAAACGCACGACAAAAAGAAGATCGACATCAAGAGCTGTTAACAGCGCAACTTTCTCATCCAGAGTACTGAGTACGAGTGGAGATGAACTGGCCGAAGCGGACAAGACTCTGCGAGGATGTGGCTCAAATGTCACAACAACACTTCTCAATTGCCTGGAATGGGCGATAGCATTCATTCTCGCTATAATGCTCCTGTGCCCGCTATGTACCCCGTCAAAAGAACCGATCGTCACTGCCGAAGGAAGCGGAGAAAAAAGTACGGGCTCACCTGAAGGATACGCAACTACCTCATTATTCTGATATTCAACAACAAGCATACTGTCTTTTTATTTCTCTATGAACAATGCCGACTCACGCTTTTTGAG
>JAAXUM010000099.1 GCA_013336025.1 Chlorobiaceae bacterium | reverse complement strand
ACCAACACGTTCATGAAACGGTTTGAGGCCGTTGAATCAACGGTACAGCAATCAGGCCGGAACTGGCAGGAGTTCTCCGCTGAAGAACTCGACCTGCTCTGGCAGAAAGCCAAGGATGAGCTGTAGCCAACGACCGGACGGAATCGACTTATCTGTTCCTGCGCTTCAGGATCTTCTCTGAACGGTTATAAGCGCAGCGGCGCCAGTCAGGTCATGCGCCGGATGGCTTATCCTGCCCTGTCACAGCCGCTCTGCCTGAGAGTCGCGCAACAAAACACTCCGGAGGGTTCTGGCGCATGATACAAAAGGGAGGTTCGCCGGCAACCGATCCCCGATAGGGACAGCCGTCACACACCTTATGCTCCGCAATCGTCCATCGCTCCATTGCCTGTTTTTCACAATCGAACAGCATGCCTGTTTTCTCCTTTTGCTGAGTTATTGACCGTTCATACAACGCTTTTCCGGTTCAGATGATCGTACAGATCGAGCGACCGATTTCAACGGTATCGGGAATCTTGTCCTCTATCTCCTCTTTTGTCCCTATCGTATAGTCACGAACCGGCCATCCAAGAGCGGCTCGTTTCTCGTCAAGCATGCAGAGAATATCTTCGCTGGTACGATAGGGATCGGGGTTCCAGTTCATTGCCGCGCCGACGATCGTCCGCAGCCTGTTGCTGACGTAATCGATAAATCGATCCGAAGCCAGCGTGTTGTCCTGCACGCAGGAGTAGGTTTCGATGCCGTTAAGAACAAAGGCGTACCTCGCGCCCATGGTTTTTTCCGCTGCCGGATCGGCTGCAACCATGGCAAACGGCATGGCAGGATTGGGCTGTGCGGCGGCATTGGCCGTATAAGCCATGATCTGACTGGCTCTTGTGCTGTCGGTACAGGCGCCGACATGCAGAACCGGAGGAATATCCTTGGCCTGCACTACCTCCCGCAGCCCTGTACCGCATAACACGGAGGCATCGGGGTGAGCAAGGCCGGCAAAGAGGAGCCCCATTCCTGAGCAGCCATGGGCAGTGACCAGCACATCATTTTTTATGAGCTGTTTGGCAATAATGATCTGGTTCCTCTCGAACACGGCGCCGCGAACGTTGCCGCATGATCCGAAGTTCACGATACCCCTGATTTTTCCGGCTTTGAGAAGCGCTGCGAGACCATGTATTTTTTTATCGGGCATCGAACCGTTAAAGAGCTTCATGACCTCTTCAACGCTGAACCCAAGCTCAACCTTTGCCCTGATATTGGGCACATGAACTTTTTTACTCTCCCTGTTGCGATAATTATCAATGGCGATATCGAGAATCTCTTCGGCAAGCTCATAGATTTTATCGAGATTCTTCAGGTAGTAGTCAAGTTCAAGCACAATCGCCCCCTCTTTCCTTCCGGAAGGCGAGGTGGTGATGACCTTGGTATGAAACTGACGGGCTACGTGCATCATTCCCGGCAGCACATCCTGCTGATCAACAACGATGGCGTCAAATGCGCCTGTAGCAACTGCCATCTCAGCCGAAGAGGCCATGGCGACAAGAGGGATGTTGAGGTCGCGTTCAATAAACTCTCCGCCGGTACAACACATGCCGTACAGCCTGATAGTATCCGCACCGGCTCTCTTTACCTTTTCCATGATTTTCGGCGTGCCGACAATATCGCAGATAGCAAAGGCGACCATCGGTGCGTGCCCGTTGATGCCGATGTTGACGCAGCCGTCAGGAACAATGCTGCCGAGATTGACATTGAGCTTTGAACGCCGGGGAAGCCCGTAGACAATATCGGTGGCAAGCGACGTGCTGGTAACGGTGGTGATGGCATAGGCAAGAACCGTTCGAAGAAAAGCCTGCATATGGCTTTCAAAATCGGAATCGGTGCCGTGACTGGTAAGATTATTGACCTCGAAACACTCGTGATAGGCACTGATTGGTATGATGCCGAGCTTTTCCCACAGCTCCGCGCGCTCTTTCGGCGCAAGCGCATGGAGCGTCTCGTGCCTTTTGGGAAGCGAGCGCTGCAGATCGTCAATGAAAATATCGGCAATCTCTCCACAGATGGCCTCAATGGTTTTTCCCTCCGTTTCAATGCCGAGCGCCCGCGCTACGGCGACCCCTTTTTCCGGGCATTTGATCGGTATGGGAGCGCTGCCTTCCGCCGCCGCTTTGAGGGCGATAAAAACCTCCCTCGCATGTGCGCCATGGGCTGCCATACCGGAGGCAAGACGTCGCAGGGCATTGCCTGCCACGATGAGATCGACATCCTTGCCGCAAACCGAATAAAGCGTTTTTTCCGTTACCCGGCAGGGGCCGTAGGAGCAGAAGGCGCAGCACGCGCCGGTAAGTCCGTAGCCGCATTGCGGATGCTGCTGCGCAAAGCGATCAAAGGTATTGCTGATCGCTTCCTTGTCCATATGTTCAACCATCTCGGCTACGGCTTTATTGGCCGTATGCTTTATCACCTCCTCCTTGCTGTAGTTAAGCCGGTGAACAAGCTTGATCCTCTCTTTAAGCGACATTCCCGGCTGATACTGCGGAGCGTTGCGCGAACCGGTCAGTTCGTCATCGTATCGGTATATTCTCTCTTCGGCCATAATCCTGCGGGGTTAGTTGATTCATAACGTTTCAGACATCTTCAGCCGCAAACCATCACGGCTTTCCAAGTTCACGGATATAGGCAACAAGCTCGTCGATCTGCTCTTTTGTCAGACTGTTGCTCCATGCCGGCATATAGCTCGCATTGACCCTGGCGGTATCGGTAATGCCTCCCGAAATAATGGCATAAAGCTGCTGGTCGCTCATATCCTGAACTGCTTTACTGCCAAGCGGACGAATGGCGATATTGAGTTTTCTGGCAATTTCCCCGTCGCCGTTTCCGTCGCTGCCATGGCACATGATACAGGACATGCCGTAGATATCGTCAGCCGTGTTTCCCGAAGATTTTTCGAGATCGACCGTCCGGCCCTCGTTGAGTACCCTGACGTACGAGACAAGACTCATGATCTGCTGGCGGGTGAGCTGCATGCCGAAGGGGCGCATGTGTATCGATTTGCCGTGAGCAATACCGCCCTTGCTGATAAAGTCATAGATCTGCTGATCTGTCCGTGCCGAAAAATAGTTTCTGTTGGTCAGATCCGCAGGCTTTGCCGTCAATGATGCAGCATAGGGCCCGTCGCCCCTGCCGGTCTGCCCGTGGCAGATAAAGCAGTAGCCGAGATAGAGACGCAACCCCTTCAGCGGGCTCTCATTGCCTGCTGTTACGGTTTTCTCCGGCTCTCTCTCTGGAGGTTCAGCGGTTTTTTTTTCTGAACAGCCGGTCAGCATACCGGAAATCATGGCCAGGCCGAGAAGAACAGCTCGGGCAAAAGGGCGAAGTCCTGCGTTGTTTGTGTTCATAGTGGGGTGTTTGCTTTATCCATTAAAAAACCAGATCGAGCTCTTCATCCTTGAGCGACGAGTAGAGCTGAATGATTTGATCGCGCATCTCGCAGAACGCCTTGTCTGTCCTGCAGACAAGTTCGTGACGGGGGCGGGGTAGGGTGTTGGTGATTATTTTTTTCACGCGTCCGGGATTGATATCCATGACGCAAAGCTTGTCGGAAAGAAAAATCGCCTCGTCCACATCATGGGTAACAAAAAAAATGGTGGTTTTTGTTTTTTCCCATGCCTTGAGAATCTGTATCTGCATCTCCTCTTTTGTCAGCGCATCAAGCGCTTCAAACGGCTCGTCCATCAGAAGAATCTTCGGACGATTGGCCAGCGCCCTTGCAATAGCCGCCCGCTGACGCATCCCCCCCGATATTTCATGCACCATTCTTGATTCGGCGCCCTTAAGCCCCACAAGCTCAAGCTGCTCTTCGGCTATCCGTCGCCGCTCTTTTTTCGAAATGCCTTGCAGTTCAAGACCGATTTCAACATTTTCAACCACCGATCTCCACGGAAGCAGCGCATATTCCTGAAACACCATTCCCTTGTGAGGTCCCGGGCCGTGCTCCTCCTTTCCGTCGAGAATAACGCTGCCGGATGACTGTTCGAGCAGTCCGGCCACAATCTGAAGCGTTACGGACTTTCCGCAGCCTGTCGGGCCGAGAATACAGACAAACTCGCCCTCGTTGATACTGAGATTCACCTTTTCAAGCACCAGAAACTCCTTGCCGTCTTTCATAAAGGTTTTGGAGACATCCCTTATTTCAAGCAGAGGTTTTTCTGGTGCTGCAATGCCGTTCATGGTTGTTTTCATTGCCTTTTTCGTCCTGAAATTGTTAGCTGATGGCACAGGTTCTCAGGCCTGCATCTTTTTTGATGACGTTCATGACCGTTTCGCGAAACGCGATGAACCGGTGATGAAAATCAAGATCCCTTGCAGCGCTGCCAAGACGGGGTCTGGGCAGTTCATTGACAAGAATGGCTTCAAGAGCGCCATCCTTGTTGAGCACGATGATCCTGTCGGCAAGCTTGACCGCCTCATCGAGATCGGACGTCACAAAGACAACCGTGTTCTTTTCGGTTTCCCAGATACGGGTTATCTCCTGATGCATGGTCATTTTCGTTTTTGAATCCAGTGCATTGAACGCGCCGTCCATAAGGAGAATCACCGGCTTAATGGCAAGTATCATGGCAAGCGAAGCCCTGCGCTTCATTCCCCCTGACAGTTCACCGGGATGTTTGTTCACCGCATAGCCAAGGCCGACCATTTCAAGGTAACGCATCGCCTCCGCCTTGATCTGATCGCCCTTCATCGGTTTTTTCATGAACTCAAAACCAAGCTCCGCATTTTTCAGCACGCTCCTCCAGGGAAGAAGGGCATAATCCTGAAAGATCATCCCCCTGTCGGCACCGGGCCCCGTCACCGGAGCCCCATTGAGGAGAATGGATCCCGATGTCGGAAATTCAATACCGGCAAGCAGGTTCAGCAACGTTGACTTTCCGCATCCTGTAGGACCGACGACAACAAGAAACTCGTTTTTGAGAATATCAAAGGTGCAGTCACGAAGTGCATGGAACTCGCGCCCGTCTTTTTTATATGTTTTTGATACGTGCTGTACGCTGATCAGCACCTGGCGTCCACTTGTCATAGCCTCTTCCTCCATTGAGTTTACATCTTCCATGAAAATTTATGGATAAGCCAGCGGTTCGCGGAATCGAGCAGATAGCCGATCATTCCGATAGCCATAATGGTTGCCATAAGCTGATCGTACCGGAACCTGTCGCGCGTATCGAGAATAAAATAGCCCAGACCGTCCGGCACGCCGAGCATCTCGGCAGGCACAAGAATAATCCAGCTCACCCCGACGGCAAGACGAAGACCGGTGAGCATATCGGGAACAGCGGCAGGAATGATCACTTTGCGAAGAATCCCGAAATCCTTTGCTCCCATGGTTTTAGCCATGTTTACCCAGAGAGGGCTTACTCTGCCTGCTCCGTGAGAGGTGTTGAGAATAAGCGGCCAGATGGCCACCAGCCAGAGCAGAAAAATAACAGCGACATCGCCGACGCCGAAAATGATAATCGCTATCGGCATCCACGCAAGCGGAGAGATCATACGCATGAACTGAAAGACGACGTAAGTCAACTGTTCAATTCGTTTGAAATAGCCGACAAGCACCCCGAGAGGAAGCGCAACAACAATGGCAAGCGAGAGGCCTGTCAGAACCCTGCGCAGACTCGGGAGAGCATGATGGATGAGTTCCCCGTTTTTAATCATCTCGAAAAGCGCAAGCATTGCTGCCAGCGGAGAAAACGATTCACTGAAATCAGCCCCGAAAAGCTTGAGCGCGCTGGCAATCTGCCAGACAATCATGAACAGTACGACGCCGAGCAGATAAAAACCGCGATCGGCAAGACGAGCTGTCATCTCCTGTGAACCCTTGTTATCTTTTTGTTTTGCCATAGCCTGAAAGAAGAGTTGTTTTTTACAGAGGAAAAGCTGCGGAACAATACCGGAAAAACCGGGCGTTTGAGGGTGAGCCCGTCCGCATCCGATGCATCCGTGCTCCCCTGTTGTGCCTCATCTCCACTCATCCCCGAAACCATTGATGGCTCCGGAATGGAGTGGAGCAGATGCATTTGATGATCTCTTATACCTTGATGATCTCTTCCCTGACCAGCGGAGATGCCGAATTGACTCCGGCAAACTGACCGAGTCCGCCAAGCGCTGCGGCTGCGGCTTCAACTCCTGCCGTGTACATCAGTTCCTTATGTACTTTA
Source organism: Chlorobiaceae bacterium (assembly GCA_013336025.1). Lineage (GTDB taxonomy): Bacteria > Bacteroidota > Chlorobiia > Chlorobiales > Chlorobiaceae > Chlorobium. The sequence goes on along the minus strand of JAAXUM010000099.1, from coordinate 575 downwards.
CCAGGATCAAGCGTCTTAAGAAAAGCTGCATCACCGTCCACCTTGGTCTGCTTCAGCATCTCCACGATATGACGGGTTGCCGACTCAAACTGATAAGGTTCGTAGGAAATCCTGCTTGTGTGCCAGTCGGGATTCTGAATGGCACCGGTTCCTTTCTCTGCGCCGTAAGTTTCAAGATCATATTTCATCATTGCCCGCTTGACAATTTTTTCCGGCAGCGGAAGGTATTGAGCGCCATCCTTCGAAAGTATATGCGCGGCCTCCTCCACATTGTTGAGCGCCCAGAGTTCAGCCTTTACCAGTGCCTGAATCACCTTGTGTGACCACTCTTTGTCTTCAAGTTCCTTTTCGTTCATCACTGCGACACAGCATGGATGGTTTTTCCAGACATCACCGGTAAAGCGGACAATTCTTCCGCCCGCAAGAACTTCTCCGGCGGCATTGAAGGGTTCGGCTACAATGTACCCGTCAATTGCCTTCGAGGCTATGGCCGTAGGCATATCGGGGGGAGCCATGACAAACAGATTCATCTGTTTGCTGGTGAGAGGAGCCGTCTTGCTCTGAATAACCGGCTC
>JAAXUM010000098.1 GCA_013336025.1 Chlorobiaceae bacterium | reverse complement strand
TCCCTGACGTCGTCAAGACAGAGAAAAAACTCGCGAGGAGAGATTAAAAATTCACCTCTTCATGCAGAACAAGGCTGGATGCCGGATCGGCAAAGCCGAAACGGCAAACAGCCTTATCCCCTTCGCGCAAATTCGTATAATTAGCGGGCAGATACTCTTCCCTCCTCGCCTGAAACTCCAGGGCCTGAAACCATGCTTCGTCCACCGCTGAGAGGGATAACCTCTATTCGGGTTCCTATCCTCTCCTTCAGTACCGGAACATGTGAAATAATGCCTATGAGCTTTCCGTTCTCATGCAGCCCGGAAAGTGTTTGCAGGGCTGTTTCAAGCGCATCTTCGTCAAGAGTACCGAATCCCTCGTCGAGAAAGAGAGAGTCAACACTCACGTTCCGGCTTGACATCTGCGAAAGACCGAGAGCAAGGGCAAGACTGACAAGAAAACTTTCGCCACCCGAAAGGTTCTTGGTAGAACGAATCTCCCCTGCCTGGTAGTTGTCGATAACATTCAGCTCAAGAGGACGCTGCAGGTCACGAACAAGCAGATACCTGTCTGTCATATTCATGAGCTGGCGGTTGGCATGGTGAACCATGATCTCAAAGGTCAGCCCCTGGGCGAAATTCCGATACTTCTTCCCGTCGGAAGAGCCGATAAGCTCGTGCAAAAGCGCCCACCGTGAACACTCTGTCTGCTGAGAAACAAGGGCTGCCGTTTTTTCGCGAAGCATCACCGAGGCCTGTTCATGTTCATACAGCTGATGTTTCACAACAGCAGCATCCGAACGGACAATATCGAGCCGCCCTGAAAGTATTACAAGCTCTTCCTGCAGCTCTTCTGGGGAGCTTACGGTAAGAACTCTCTCCTCCTCCTGTTTCAGCTTGTTCTGTCGTTCGCCCCTCAGTGTTTCAAGTTCAAGCCGACGTGCGGCAAGATCCTTTTCACGCTGTTCAAGCTGTTCGAGCTCCTCACGATCAAGCCGTGATAAAACAAAACTCTCCATACTCTCAAAACCGCTGTCAACCAGTTCCTGAAGCAAAAGAGACTCTTTTTCACCGATCTCCCTGGCTCTTTCTGTTGATGAGGCGGCAAGCATGGCAATCCTTGTGGAAAATTTAAGGATCTGCGTTGAGGTCTCTTCAAGCGTCCGTCGGGCTCCATCAAGAGCAACCTCTGAGCGATTGAGCATCTCTGCAAAACGAAGCTCCTCCTCATCAGGATTTTTTTCTCCGAACCGTACAAAGCGAAGCTCATTGAGTGCCTCGAACTCGGATTTTCCGGCACGATGAAGCAACTCCTTTTCAGCATGCTCCCCTTTTCTCGTTAAAAGCAGCTCCTGCTGTACGTTGAGATTCCCTTCCAGAATTTCAATACGCTGGTATGCAGAGGCTCTGCGCTCATTTGCCAGTTGCCACCGTTCAAGTCGGGAGCGCAGTAAAAGCAGGACATCGCGGCAAGATCGAGCCTTTTCAGGAACGATACCATATCCGTCATATTCCCTTTTGAGACTCTCCCGAATTGCGGCTTTCCGCTCCATGATTTTACGCTGAGCATCCATAGCCATATCAACCTCCACTCCAGCAGTTTTCACCTCATACTCGGCTCTCTCCTCCGCTCGTACAGCTTCAGTGTAGAGCTGATGCAACCTCTGCATCTCCGATTCAGCAAGCGCCTGTTGTCTTTCAAGGCGCTCTGCCTCTGCAAGCCGCTCTGCCTCTCTCCCATTCGCGCGAAAAGCATCGGAAAGAAGCCGCGATATCTCTTCAGGGCTTAATTCACCGGCAACATCAAGCTGAATGGCAAGATCCCGGCAGACAACACGTTCCTCCGATAGAAGTATCTGCAATGCTGTGATCTGCTCTTCATGGTGCTCCCTGTCCTTGACTGCGCCGGCAGCCTCAATCCGCAATGCCGTAATCTTTTCAGAAATATCCTGCACCGATGCTTTGGCAAGTCGGAGATTCTCCCCCTCAGCGGAGGTTTCCGGCGCAGCTCCATCAACCCAGGGATGATGAACCGATCCGCAGAGAGGACAGGGGGAGCCGTCCAGCAGCACTTTCCGCTCATCCTCAAGCGACCGGATTTTCAGGTAAAGTTCCGCCTCCCGTTGAAGCGCTTCAACAAGCTGTTCAGCCTTCTCCTGAAGCAGAACAAGCCGCTCTATCTCTCCCGCAGCTCTTGATTGCTCCATATCGATAACAGGAAGAGCTTTCGTAAGCGTGTCGATTCGTTCTTCTCTCTCTGCCGCAGCGTCAATTCGTGCAGAAAGCGTTTCAAGATTTCTCGAACGCTCTTCCATAGCCTGAACCGCTATGCGCAGTTTCGATATGTCCGTTCCTGGAAGCAGCGAAGCAAGAGTCGCCGAAAGCTCTTGCAACACCAGACGGCATTGATCGAAAGCCTCTCTTGCCCTTACGGTTTCGGGCTGATATTTCAGAAGAAGCGTTCCGGCATTTTCAAGCTGTTTTCGCCGCTCTTCAAGCAATACTCCTCCCTCATGTTCCTCTGCCTGCGCTTCTTCATACTGGACTACCAGTGCTTCAATGCCGCTCAGCGAAGCGGCAAGTCTGCTGTCGGGTTCATGTTCAGCAAGATAGATCTCCGAATCCTCAGCATTTGTTCTCTCCTGCAGTATTTCTCTCTCTATCCCGCTTATTATGCTATCCGAAGCTGAAATTTTTTCACTGAGCACCTTAATCTCGCCTGCCAGTTCATTGCACTGTTCACGCTTTCCTGATATCCGGATATCAAGTGCTCTGACCTCGCGAACAACCACAGAGAGTTCTTTTTCCTGTTCTTTAAAAATCCGCAATCTCTCTTCAGCTTCGCGAAATTCCTCCGAGTGTTCTGCTGAAACCGTTTTATATCGCTCCAGCTCCAGTTCAGAAGATGATTTCTCCCGTAACTCCCGTTCCAGCAGCTCCTGCTGCTGCCTGATGTTCTGATAGAGAGATTCAAACCCTGCTGCACGCCGGCCCAGCTCCATCCGTTCCCGATCAACAGAAAAATTTTCATCACTGAACTCAAGCTTTTCAAAATCATCCTCCATGTCGGCAAGCTCACCCTTCATCACAAGAATCTGACGAAGCCATCGCAATGCGGCTTCAGCGTCACTCTGTCGATTGATTATTCCCGCCTCTTCATCCAGCTTTGCCTGAAGCTCCGCCTTCGCTGCCTTAAGCGAATCATCGTCAAGCAGGGTGATTCCGGAGCACTCAACCCTAATCGCCTCAAGTTGCTGCTGCTCAGCACGGTTGCGCTCATGCACCTTTACAGATATTGCTGAATAGATCGCCGTACCGGTGATCTGTTCAAGTACCGGAGCCCGCTCATCGGGAGGAGACTGAAGAAAAACAGCAAATCCCCCCTGGGCAAGAAGCATGGAACGGGTGAACTGTTCAAAATCCATCCCTGTCCGCTCTATAACCGCCAGAAGGGTATCCTGCAGTTTCGTTTCGATGACTCTGCCGGTTATGACATCGGCAATCTCATGTTTCTGAGTTTGCAATACCCCCAGCGGGTGTCTGCGGGCACGGTGCTGGTACCAGTAGCACCGGTACCGACCTGTTCCGGTTTCAAACACCACCTCGGCAAAACACTCCCCGGTATGACGCGACATGATCTCATTGGTGCTCGAATTGACTTTTTCAAGCCGGGGGGTCTGCCCATACAGGGCAAGCGAAACGGCATCGAGAATGGTACTCTTGCCCGAACCGGTCGGTCCGGTAATCGCAAAAATCCCGTCCGCTCTATAGTCCGGAGCGGTAAAATCGATAAACCACTCTCCGACAAGAGAGTTCAGGTTTTTAAACCGCAGAGAGAGAATTTTCATATCATGATATGATGTAACTCGGAAATATCAGGAAACTTCTCGTAATGGCGCCGAAATTTTTTATCGTGAGCGTTTTGAGCAGAAACGAACGGAAACCCGACCTGCGGGGAGCAACAAAACAGACGAATCCTTGATCAAATAACCAGAACTACCCTTAACCATTACAGTGCAATTATTGTCTAATCAGGCAAAAAACAACGCTTCATGCAAATATAAAAAACGAAGAATCTGTCTGCCCCTCAAATCAAAAACGTAATAAAATCAGCAACAGGCTGCAGAAGATACATCGGTTCCATAACAATCACTGCTTGAAGCCCTGATATCATCGAAAACCCGAATCGAATGGCGAGATGAGTAAGCTCTTGAAGGTATTGAACACCTCTTGGCCCGTTTCTGCATCTGTGCAGCGACGAGCATGCCGAAAGCAGAATTGAAACATCGGCAAAGCAGCTCTCGTCTCGAAAAAACGGAGAGGAACAGTCAAAGGATATGCTGATTAAACAAAGTATAGCGGCAGGACGACTGACAAAAGCCGTGTATAGAGAAACAAATCCGGTTTCAGGCAATACCTCAGCAGGAGATAAAGCAACCAACCGACGTCATGCATTTCGTCAAAATTCTGATAATCCATCTTCGGCGCCCGACATGCGATACCGTTACAACATGTCGGGCTCACCGGACAGAATCACCCGAATCTGATTTTATGTTCAGACGATTCAGCATCTGCCGGATTATCCGGATCCATTATAACCTGATGATACAATCATTTATCCCAAAAAAGCAAGCCGAATACCTGACAGGGCACCACGAACCCGCCTTTCCGGCAGTTTGCAATACCCAAGAGATGAACGCTTTAAACAGGGATAAAAACAAACAGAACCCTAACGATTATATGGAGGTCTGTTGTTATCATTGTCGCGTCGGTCATCAGCGTCTTTTCTTTCTTCATGACGAGGCTTGTTCCGGTTATCTCTGTCATGATCATGCCGGTATGTCGCACAACCGCTTACAAGAAAGAGAAGCGCAGCAAAAACTATATTCCTCATAATACTCTCCATTTACGATTAAACTCAAAGTTTTCAGGTATTCCCGAAAACTTTCTTCCTCTGTCAAAGGGGAAAAATGCGGGCATCTCTAATAAAACAGAATGCCGCTTCACCCGATAAAAAACACCTGAGCATCGCAGTGACAGTGAACACTCTCCGCATCAGTCAGCAGTTGTGCTCATCCATCATTTCAAAAACAATGCTGCTTCTAACCTGATACGATTACTCTGTTCTGTTTTAACGGAGCCGACCAGAGCTGCAATGCCTTGCTTTGCCTTGTTTCAACAGGCAACTTCTTCTGCAGCAGACTGTAATAGAGTTCTTCATAATTATCCACCATGCTGTCAAGCGAAAAACGTCGTTCAAATTCTTCTCGACAAACTTTTCTGGATAGCTGTTCAACATTATGAATGGCGTTGATAAAGTCGAGTCGGGTGTTACAAATGAATCCTGTTTTACCATGTTCAATCACCTCGGGAGCTGATCCGCATCCCCGAACAATAACCGGAGTTCCGCATGCCAGCGCCTCAATCATCACAAGACCGAACGGTTCCGGCCAGTCTATGGTATTGAGCAGCGCTTTTGCGTTTTTCAGCAGCTCCACCTTGCGCCGGTCATCTACTTCGCCGACATACTCGATCAGCGGATGATCAAGAAGCGGCCTTATTTTTTTCTCAAAGTAACCCCTGTCGCTCGGATCGACTTTTGCAGCGATTTTCAACCGGATATTACAGGCTCGGGCCAGCATGATAGCCTGTTCCGGCTTTTTTTCCGCTGAAAAACGTCCCAGGTAGAGAAAATAGTCTTCGGGATTCTCGTTATACTCGAAACTGCCTGGTGGATAGCCGTGATAAATGGTCTTTACCCAGTTGATATCTTGCACCGGCAGCCTTTGGGAATCACTGATAGACACATAAGCCATATCCGGATAGCTGCTGAGTATTTTCCGGTAATCTCCGATATCAAGCCTGCCGTGCATGGTCAGAACAGTAGGTATTCGAGTTTTGTAGGCATACGGCAGGGTCAGGTATTCAAGGTGTGAATGAATGATGTCAAATTCATGCAACATTTTTTCATAGACCGTTCCTAACATCATCATCGATACGATTGCCGGAGTGTGAACTTTTCTTCCCAGCCGAAGGCTTTCGCTGATTGGTGCCACGAGTCTTGCGCTGGTTATGGAATCACCTGAAGCAAACAGCGTGACGTCATGACCTTTTTGTACAAGCCCCTCTGTCAAATGGTAGACAACTCTTTCCGTTCCCCCGTATTTTTTTGGCGGAACCCGTTCTACCAAGGGGGCTATCTGGGCAATACGAAGCTTTTTCATTGAAACTTACTCCTCATTTTAACTGGACATTTCTTTCAAAGATGATCCCTGAAAAAGGATTCCGTTAACAAATAATTTACGACCCCGAGACAACCATGATCTGACGGTTTCAAGAGAGGTTTCAGTTATTTTTGATATTTCCAGATGTTTTAATCCGGCTATTTCTGATAACAATACCGACAACTTCATATCGTTGAATCGCAGACGCAGCGAATCCGCAGGATTCAGCCCCGATTTGTTGTGTATGCCACGACGACTGGTGAGGGAATCATTACCATAACTCTCAAAATAACAGGCCCTCGACCTGTCCCCTGTTCGGGATGAAGTAGAGCGGCATGGCGCGCGTCAGCGCGGTCAGGCCGAATGCCGCGCCGGCCACACCGAACAGCGGCCCTCTCGACTCGCGCACCCAGGCTTCCACGGCCAGGGCGAACGAGAGCGCCAGCATCCCCCGCATCATGCGTTCGGCAATGCGCGCGGGGAGCGAGGTTCCCTGGCGCGGGTCCCTGGAGACCCGGTTGGCGCAAGCTCGGGAGTCGATCCGCGCCCACCCCGACCAACCCGCCAACTG
>JAAXUM010000097.1 GCA_013336025.1 Chlorobiaceae bacterium | reverse complement strand
AAAAAGTAAGCAAGCAGAAATTTTGCAACATCCGGATAGCTCATGATATGACGAACCGTATGGCGCACCTCGCTGACGGATCGCCTGATGGACGCAAGGGAGATTGCAGCTCCTTCCTGCTTTTTTTCATCCCGCAACGAAAGAAAAAGCGGCAATGCAAAAAAGGCAAAGAAAAGTGCAACAAGAAAAAAGCTCAACTGCACGTTATGAGCATTGGCGGGAACGATGCCTCCGGCAAGAAGCGGTCTGAGAAGAAGGAGAATACAGAGGGCGCCGAGGTATCCCATTGCAAAACCATAACCAGAGAGCCTCCCTATGCTTTTTTCTGAAGTCAGCTCCTTGAGATATGCGTCATAAAACACCAGGCCGCCTTCAAAACCCATATTGGCAAAAACAAAAAGAACAGCAGCAGTGGCTGCCATGCCCGGGCCTGAAAAAGAGAGCAGTGCCGTCGCAATAATGGAAAAAAGAGTAAATGAAAAGAGAAATCGTTTCCTTCTGCCGGAAAAATCGGCAGCAGCTCCAAGCACCGGCGAAACAATGGCAACAAGCAGCATGGAAAGGCTCACGCTGAATCCCCACAATGCATCACCGTAAGCCGCTCCGTTACAGATAACGTTTTTGAAATAGAGAGGAAATGCAAACGTAACCATCATCACGCTGAAGGAAGTGTTTGCAAAATCAAAAAGCAGCCAGGAAAACACTTTATATTTCTGCGTCACGATCCGTGTGAAATAATGGTCGGTTTCGAATTGTCAGGGTTTTCTTCCTACCCTGCAACATGCTGAAAAAGAGATTCAAACAAACGTCGGCCATCTTCTGAACCAAGCAACTTTTCGCTGGCTCGCTCCGGATGAGGCATAAGACCAAGAACATTCCCCTCCCGATTCACCAGTCCGGCAATATTGCCAATCGAGCCATTCGGGTTGGCTTCAGCGCTTTCGTTACCATCACGATCTGCGTAGGTAAAAACAATTTGATTATGCTCCTGAAGGCTCTCAAGCAGTTCAGGAGGAGCGAAATAGTTCCCCTCGCCATGAGCAATCGGTATTGAGAGAACCTCTCCCTGACTGTATCCACTGGTAAAGATGGTAGAGCAGTTCACCGCTTTGATGATTGTGTCGGAGCAGATAAATTTTTTATCCCGGTTTTTTGAAAGTGCACCCTCAAGCAGGCCACTTTCAAGCAGCACCTGAAAACCGTTACAGATACCAAGAACAGGGTACCCCTTTCGGGCAAAGGCAATAACTTCCTGCATGATAGGGGAAAACCGGGCAATCGAACCGGCACGCAGATAATCACCATAGGAAAAGCCGCCAGGCAGAATAATAACATCACATTCCTGAAGGTCATGTTCGTTATGCCAGAGCATAACCGGAACAGCACCGCTGAAAGATGCTACGGCATACTCGGTGTCGTGATCACAATTTGAACCGGGAAAAACAACAATCCCTACCCTTACATCAGCCATAATCGAGTGCTATTTAATTTACAGGTTCAGGTTCCAGTTCAAAAGAGTAGTTTTCCATTACCGGATTTGAAAGGAGCTTTTCACAAATCTCACAGCAGATTCTTTCAGCCTCTCCCCGTTCAGTTTCATCGATACTTACCTCGATATATTTGCCAATTCTTGCCGATGCAACAGAACCGTACCCAAGGTTCTTCAGTGCATGCTCAACCGCCTTGCCCTGAACGTCAAGGATGGATTGGCGGAGGGTAACCTTAATTTTTGCTTTATAGGGCATTAGGATGTGTGATGAATTGAAGAAAATCAGGTCTGCCACTTGCGAAAAAGCAAATTGAGCGACCTTATCACCCCGAGCAGAATATACAATAACAAGGCCAGAAAAAAAGCTTTCGCATGAAAGACAGGAACAGAAAAGAGAGCTGCGCCGTAAAAAAACATCTGAAGAGGCTGTTGCCTGAACGCTTCGACCGTCGGCTTCGGCAGCGCATCATAATTGACCTTGCTGACCATGAGCAATGCAAGCACCGTAGCAAGCCAGGCAAGCAGCTCCTGCAAAGCTTTTCCTGTAAAAAGCGGTTCCGCTTTCATCCAGAGAACAAACCCTGCAATGGTCAGCGCCTGAGCCGGTGTCGGCAAACCGGAAAATGACTCTTTTGAATAGCCGATCATACTGATGTTGAATCTTGCCAGTCTCAATCCGCTGCCGATCATCAGAAAAGAACTGAAAACAATTCCGGATATTCCGGGAAGTCCATTCAGACCGAACTTGTAAATCAGATACGCCGGAGCCGCACCAAATGAAACAAGATCTGATAACGAATCGAGCTCAATACCGAAATCCGAAGTACTGTTTGTCACCCTGGCAATAAAGCCGTCGATCGTATCAAAAAAAGCCGCAAAGATGATAAACCAGCAAGCCCATACAAAACTGTTTTCACCGGAGAGAACAATTGAAACATAACCACAAACCATGTTCATCACCGTAAAAACCGAAGGCACAAACGAACGGGAAACAAAAGGAAAAAGGCGACTCCTGACCGGATGATCGCCCTTTAGATAGGGGGGATATCTCTTTTGCCTGACCTGTCTGCCTTTTTCAGCCATAAAATTTAACGCTGATTAACGGTTCCCGTATTGTATTTTTTTTACAACGAATCGATGTCTGCCAAAAAAAATCGTTTTGAAAAGTACACTCTTTCAGAGAGATTTAACAAAAAGAAAAATCCGGATACTCAGTAACTCTCCTCATCAGAGGGAAAACTACCCTGTTTGACATCGTCAACATACTGTTGTACCGCATGATCAATAACACTGTTTAAATCCGCATACTGACGGACAAAACGAGGATGAAACTCACGATTGAGACCAAGAATATCATTGATCACCAAAACCTGTCCATCACAATGCGATCCGGCTCCGATACCAATCGTCGGAATGGTGAGCATACGGGTAACCTCAGCGGCAAGAGCTGAAGGAATCTTTTCAAGAACGACAGCAAAAGCGCCCGCTTCTTCCACCAGTCGTGCATCTTCAAGAAGCTGTTCAGCCTCATGCTCCTCCTGAGCTCTGACCTTGTAGCTCCCATATTTATAGATGGACTGAGGCATAAGTCCGAGATGACCCATTACCGGTATACCGACATCAGTAATTCTCTTGATGGTATCGGCAATGATCTTGCCTCCCTCCAGCTTGAGAGCATCACACCCATGCTCCTTCATGATCTTTCCCGCATTGCGCAAAGCCTCATCACCTGAAATCTGATAGCTCATGAACGGCATATCAACGACTACCATCGCCCGCCCACTCTCGTCGTGCACACCCCTGACAACAGCCTTGGCATGATAAATAATCTCCTCGATAGTAATGGGAAGCGTCGTGGCATGACCCGAAAAAACATTGCTTGCAGAATCCCCTACAAGGATAACATCAATACCGGCACGATCAAGAATCTTTGCCATGGTATAATCATAGGCAGTCAACACCGATATTTTCTCTCCCTGCTGCTTCATGTCAAGCAGTTTTCTGGTAGTAACATGTCCTGCTTTATGCTGGTTACTTGTGTTCATATCCTGACCTTTTAATGAATAATATCTTCATGATTTTGAAACAGATGCTGAAACTGCAAAGGATCAAGCATCGTCATCGACTCACCTCCGGATTCAGCAGACGCCTGCCGCATATACTCTACCATGGTACCATACGCAGGAACAGTTTCGAGAATTTCATCCAGAGAAACCGCTTTTTTCTGTAAAGCATCACAAACTTCAAGGGCCAGACCGGGTTCATAAGCAGAGAGGAAGCTGGCGAGTTCGCGATGACGAATAGAAAAAGGCATCGAGCCATGCTGCAAAAGAACATTACGGGTTCTGCGCTGCGCTGAACCAACAAGCTTTCGGCCATTAACCTGCAACTCATATTTTGCAGATGCGGCAAAGCAGGAAACGGCAGTAACGCTTCCCTGCTTAATTGGCTCAAGTGTCGATCGGCAAAAATCAGCCTTGATATCGAGCATCCCAAGAGCATGCCTGATTACCTCATGAACATAACGATAAACTGCCGCATTAGTCAGAGACGTTTCTGTAAAAAAGCTGTAGGTAAACTCCTCGGCATGAAAAACCGCTCTGCCACCCGTCGGGCGCCTGACAATATCAATTCCCGCATCATGACATCGCTTGCTGTCAATAGTGGCCATACTTTGATTATAGCCAAGAGAAACAGCAAAAGGGTGCCAGCCATAAAATCTCCACAGACATGCACCATCACCAAGGATGTTGCGAAAACTCCCGTCAAGAAAAGCCTGCATCAGATTCCGGTCACAAGCCATATTTTCAGCACCTGTATGCATACCGGTATCTATGCCGTACACCTTTTTGAAAAGCCTGTTCACACACTCCCCTGCCGGATAAATTACAGAACAAAACAATGGGGCATGTACAAGTGTTCAGGTCGAAAACCCCAAAACGCTCCAATTCAGTACATCCCGAATCTGGCAGGCAATATCGAAAAACTCCATGCACAAGCCAAAAACTCCATCGCATATAAAATTATTGCCATCATCACTTTTCAGCCTGACCGGGCGGGAATTGCCTGAGAATTTCATAAACAGCCCTGTCAATATCGGCCTGCATCGCATCAGCATTACGGTACTGTTTTACCAGACCTTTTGCAATACCTCTCCACACCAGTTTTTTGTGTCGGGCATCAACAACATCAACGACAAGAGTACCCTCTTCATAAGAACTGAGATAACTCTCTCTCTCGCCGAACCCCCACCAGGGATCATACCAGAAACCGCCCCGCCGAAAATAATAACGCGGAAAATACGTCTGCGGTAAAGATCGAACAACCGTTCGTTTCTCGATATGAGCCTGAAGATTCATAATAAAATCAGCATCATCCGAAGCTTTGAGAGTATACCCCCTTTTGGAAAGCTCCCTGTCGACAGCAGAACAGATCCGGTTGTAAATAAAAGGATTTTGCGTCAGATAATCCTCTTCGTTTTTTTTCTGCGCTGAAGATGGCCAGCAATAGGATCGGTAGTTCCCGAAATTGCATTGCGGATCATAATCACTGAAAACAGCAAGATCCGAACACCCTGCCAGTAAAACCAGAAAGAGCGGTATAAAAAAAAGATATTTTTTCATCATACATCCTCCCCTGTATTGTTTCATCCCCAAGCTTGTGATTGTCATGCAACGTTCTCAATTACAGCTTCAAACAGCTTTGCCTGCCCGATATAATGTAACAACAAATTTCTTTACAGAATGCCCATTATACGTAGAGCACTGATACATCACCGTACACTCCGGACAAGAACAGGCAGGCTGACCGACAAGCATATCGGAAACAAAGAAGTCACGGACTGAAACTATTGCCGGATCAATCAATGATTGCAGAGAGGGCTAAAACGTCACCTTCCGTCATAAATTATATTCAGGATTTTTTTAACTTCGGAAGTTACCGATGACCTTTTTTATCGCAAAAATTCAGCGCTATCAAAATATTGCAGGTTATCTCACCATGAACACGAAAGCGATAAGAGGTATTGACGACTCATTCAGCATTATCGCTATAGCGAAAAAATCGAATAAACCTGAAAAAAACGTCTATGCCGCGCATGCTGATCCGGAACAGGGAAATTCTTCTTTGTGCCTGACAAATCCGATATGTAAACTGTCTTTCCGGCAACTTCTCTTCACCTCACGCAAAGCGTTACACTGGAAAAAATGTACCGCACAGGGGTCATCCACTGTATTGAGCAGATTTCCGGATCTTCAGAAAGCTCTTTATGACCTTATCACAAAACATACCAATACAGCTTTGAAGGAGTCCGGCACCGCCAGTGGCAACGATGCAACAGCTGTTCCTGTAGAAAAACTGCTGCCGAACACAACAATATCTTCATCGCCAAACCGTTTAGTATAAAACACCTATGCCACAAAGCACCGTTGCCCTGATCTTCGGAGGCAAATCAACAGAACATGAAATTTCCATCATATCGGCAAAATCCATTGCCTCTGTTATAGACCCGCTTCGCTTTCAGGTTCTTCCCCTCTACATCACTCATGAAGGGAAATGGTTTACAGGAGAATTTGCCGAAAACATATTGCAGCTTGATCTTGCCGAAATGCTGCGATCCACATCTCTGGATGCAACTAAAAACACCTTGCGTCAGATGGCCCTGCATACCGCTCAACCGGGGTTTGACTTTGATTTCAGCAGAGCCGGCATTGACATTGCATTCATTGCGCTCCATGGCAGTTATGGAGAAGACGGGAGAATACAGGGGCTGCTCGATACATTCGGAATTCCCTACACCGGGTGCGGCGTGCTTGCTTCGGCGGTCGCCATGGATAAAGCGATCACCAAACTATGTGTAGCCGAAGCCGGTATTGCCACAGCTCCCGGCATAACGATCCTGAGCAGTGACTATTTCGAAGATCCGGAGAGTACGAAAAAGATTATTGAAGAGCGATTCACCTGGCCCGTCTTTGTCAAACCGGCAAGTCTCGGTTCCTCTGTGGGAATCTCTAAAGTTCATAACATCGGAGAACTGGAAGCAGCACTTGAAACAGCCTGCCGTTATGACCGAAAGATTCTTGTGGAAAAAGCAATGCAAGGCAGGGAGGTTGAAATTGCTGTGCTCGGAAACAATGAGCCTGAAGTATCGATTACAGGAGAAATTGAACCGGGAAGCGAATTCTACGATTATGAAGACAAATATATTCACAACGCGGCAAAAATGTATATTCCCGCTCGAATCTCCCCGGAATTGCAGCAACGGGTGAGAACGGAGGCACTCAGCGCATA
>JAAXUM010000096.1 GCA_013336025.1 Chlorobiaceae bacterium | reverse complement strand
CATATTCAGTTACCTGCTCTCCTCGCAAAAATTGCCCGTTGCCCCTTTTTTCATTACCTTCGCTTAAGATAACAGGCCGGATAACCTGTAAAGCGACATTTTCCGATTGTTGACTATTGACCCTTCGATACCATGAGATTAGCCGTTAATATTGACCATATTGCCACCCTGCGTAACGCCAGGGGGGAACAGGAACCCGACCCGGTTGCCGCTGCCCTGCTTGCCGAACAGTGCGGTGCGGCAGGCATTGTCTGCCATTTGCGTGAAGATCGTCGCCATATCAAGGACCTTGATCTTGCCCGGCTCCGCGAAGCTGTAACAACAAAGCTTGACCTTGAGATGGCCATGACCGGAGAGCTGCTCGAGATTGCCCTCAAAACAAAACCTGAGCTTATCACCCTCGTACCTGAAAAAAGAGAGGAACTGACCACCGAGGGTGGGTTTGACATTGCCCGTCACTTTGCCGTTCTGAGAGAATTTCTTAAACCTTTCAGCGCTGAAGGTATTGAGGTCAGTCTTTTTATTGAACCTGATAAAAAAGCTGTCGACCTTGCCAGAGAGGCGGGCGCTGACCTTGTGGAGCTGCACACCGGACTTTACGCGCAGAAAGAGCTTGATAACAATACTGCCCCGGAACTGCAAAGAATCCGTGAAGCAGCAACCTATGCAAAAAGTATCGGGCTCAGGGTCGTTGCCGGCCACGGACTCAACTACCGGAACATCGGACCGTTCAGGGAGATCCCTGAGATCGAAGAGGTCAGCATCGGTCATGCCATTATTGCCCGCGCAGTGTTCACGGGGCTTGATGAAGCGGTCAGGGAGATGCTTAGTCTTATTCAGTAGAATCATTGCAAACAGTCACTCATGCCGCAAACGTCCGAGAACCGTATTCCTGTCGTCCTTGCAACCGCAAACCGGGACAAGGTAAAAGAGCTTCGTCCGCTGCTTGAACATATCTCTCCCCTTTTCACGGTTCAATCGCTTCATGAACTTGGCGTAGAGGTCGAAATCGAAGAGACGGAAGACTCGCTTGAAGGAAATGCCCTGTTGAAGGCAAGGGCTGTTTTCTCCCTTCTTTCGGATCGATTCCCCTTTATGATTGCCCTGGCTGACGATACGGGCCTTGAGGTTGATGCTCTGCATGGAGCGCCGGGCGTTTACTCTGCGCGTTTCGCGCCCATGCCCGACGGCAGAACTCCAACCTATCAGGATAATGTTTCTCATCTGCTGGATCGCATGAACGGCATAGCCGACAGGAGGGCCCGTTTCAGAACCGTTGTCGCCCTGAAAGGCTCGCTCCCGTCTGCACAGGGCTGTTTTCTGTTTGAACGCACTGCCGAAGGGTTGGTTGAGGGCAGCATAACCCTGAGCCGGCAGGGAGATGAAGGATTCGGGTATGATCCTCTTTTTCTGGTACACGCTACCGGAAAAACTTATGCTGAAATGAGCACCGAAGAAAAAAACACGCTCAGCCACCGTTCGCTTGCCGTTCAGAAAGCCGTTACAGAACTCAGGAATATTTTTCAACAACAGTATGCTCTCTTAACCAACACCAGCAAACCGCAATGACCCTCTTTGAAGCCATCGTTCTCGGCGTTGTTCAGGGACTGACCGAGTTTCTGCCTGTAAGCAGTACAGCCCATCTGAGAATCATTCCGGCACTTGCAGGATGGGAAGATCCCGGAGCGGCATTCACGGCTGTTGTGCAGCTCGGAACCCTTGCCGCCGTCCTGATCTATTTCTACAAAGATATTTATACCATTCTTGCCGCTGTTGTTGCGGGAATCCTGAAAGGCCGGCCATTTGATACGCACGATGCTTCAATGGGGTGGATGATTGCCGCAGGAACGCTGCCTATCGTCATTTGCGGTCTGCTCTTCAAAACAGAAATCGAAACAAGCCTGCGCTCTCTCTACTGGGTAAGCGGTGCCCTTATAGGCTTTGCGCTTCTTCTACTCGCTGCCGAATGGAGCGTAAAAAAACGTCTCAAGCAGAACTTGTCCATGACGTCAATGGATACTATCGGCTGGAAAGAGGCGATTTTCATGGGATTTGCCCAATGCCTTGCCCTTATTCCGGGAGCTTCACGTTCAGGGGTAACCATTACCGGCGGCCTTTTTTTAAACATGTCACGGGAATCCGCGGCTCGGTTCTCTTTTCTTCTTTCGCTTCCGTCCGTCTTTGCCGCAGCACTTTTTGAGCTGTATCACACCTGGGATATCATCGCATCTTCAGCGGAAAGCGTCGCAGCAATTACAGCAGCCACCATCACAGCAGGAATCACCGGATACCTGTCGATTGCTTTTCTCATAAGCTATCTGAAAAAGCACACCACATCAATCTTTATTATCTACCGCCTCTTTCTCGGTACCGGAATACTGGCCTTGATTGCAACTGGCTCTCTTAAGCCATAAAAGGGTCGTTGAAACCCTGATCCATGATTTTACGGCATCCACGAGGCCTTGACACCGCTTACCATAATTGATCAGAACAGCTTTCCTCGGTTTCGATAATCGAGTCGGCATGATGTTCTTGTCACGCAACTTTTTACAGGAAAAAATAATTCTCTTTTCTCGTACTATGACTGCGATTTTTTTTATATATATAAAATCAAAATAAACCGATTAACCATTCAGCCATGCCGTACAGCTTGTCAGGCGTAAGGCATAATGGCTTTGAAAAAGCAGATTTACATATACACACTAAATGTTCAGACGGGATCTTTACACCCGAGCAGATTATTGAAAGAGCTGCTGCAGTAGGGTTGAAGGCCATAAGCATTACTGATCATGACTCTGTTTTAGGTATTGACAAAGCAAAGCCATTAGCCTTGACAAAAGGCGTTGAGCTTATTCCCGGTGTAGAAATGAGCTCAACCTACAAGGGCTATGATATTCATGTCCTTGGTTATTTTTTCGATTATCAGCACTCTGAGCTGAAGCAATATCTCGACCACTGCCGTCACCTGCGTACCGAGCGGGCAGAACGCATGGTGGGAAAACTTGCCAAAATGGGCGTAAAAATCGGGATTGAACAAATCATCCTGAAAGCCCAGAACGGCAGTGTCGGCAGGCCGCATATCGCTGCCGTCCTGCAGGATGGCGGTTACGTAAAAAGTTTCAGCGAGGCATTCAGCAAGTATCTCGGTGCACACAGCCCGGCATACGTCAAAAGCATCGAAACCCATCCGAGAGATGTCATCAGGCTTATCAACGAAGCCTCAGGATTATCTTTTCTGGCACATCCGGCACATAACGTTCCTGATGAAACCCTGAAACAACTCATCACTTTCGGTCTTGACGGCATCGAAATCGTTCATCCATCGCACGATCTGTACAAACAGAACTACTACAGGGAAATTGCCAATGAATATTTTCTGCTCTTTTCAGGCGGATCTGACTTTCATGGCATGAAAGAGCGGGATGATGATGCATTCGGAAACATAACAATCCCGTATGAGTGGGTTACAAAAATGAAAAGCCGTCTTGTAAAAAACTGATCAGGATGATGATTGGCCAACCAGTAAAGATTGGTTATAATCCAGCCATCGTTTCAATCACAACATGAAACGGTCGTACGGAAAAAATGATATAAAGCCTTACTGTTGTTGTAAGCAATGCCTTACCAAATAATAAATTATGAACTTAGCTCCAGCAACCGCCTTCCGGAAGGACATCAATCTCAGACTCAAGGATTTTTTCCTGACCATGCAGGAGTTCTTTTTGTTTTCTCTCAGAGCGTTTCTCACCATTCCTAAAATCAAGCGATACTGGAGAGACTTTCTCGATCAGGCAACAATTTGCGGCACCGACTCAATACCCATCGTGCTGGTCAGCGCGATTTCCATCGGATCCCTGCTTGCCATTGAGGTGGGTAACCTGCTTGAGGATTTCGGCGCCAAAACCATGCTCGGCAGATCAACGTCAATCTCAGTTATCAGAGAACTCGGCCCTCTCCTGATGGGCCTTATGCTCTCAGCGCGGTTTGGTGCACGCAACGGAGCCGAGCTCGGAGCCATGCAGATTTCCGAACAGATCGACGCGCTTCGAGCTTTCGGCACCGATCCTGTTGCAAAACTTGTTATGCCAAGACTGATTGCCGCCCTTGTCATGTTTCTGCCCCTGACGGCCCTTTCAGACTATGCCGGATTGCATAGCGCAGCGTATATGGCCGAGCACTATCACCGTCTTGATCCCGGCATGTTCTGGAATGCAGTCTATCCCCGGCTCGCCCCGAAAGATTTTGTCGTCGGATTTGTCAAGGCACCTGTTTTTGCTATCATTATCACGCTTGTCAGCAGCTTTAACGGATTTTCAGCAAGAGGAGGGACCGCCGGCGTGGGGCGATCGACCATCAAGGGAATTGTTGTCTCTTCAGGGTTGGTGCTCGTCGCGAACTTCTATGTTTCAAAGATAGTACTGGAAAACATGTAAACGCATGATTGAATTACGTAACGTCAGTCTGAAATACGGGGACAGGGAAATTCTCAACAATATTTCTTTAACCATCGCCGATAACAGCATAAAAGCCATTCTCGGCCCGAGCGGTGTGGGTAAAAGCACAATCCTCAAGCTGATGCTTGGTCTGATCAAGCCGAATAGCGGACAGGTTATTATTGATGGTACCGATATCACCAAACTTAAAGAAACGGAACTCTACCCGATTCGCAGAAAAATGGGTATGGTTTTTCAGGGAAATGCCCTGTTTGACTCCATGACCATCGACCAGAACCTCGGCTTTTTTCTGAGAGAGAACCTGAACCTGTCAGAAAAGGAGATTGAGAGCCGGGTGACGGAACAGATCCAGTTTGCCGGACTTGAGGGCTATGAAGACAAGCTGCCGGAGAGCCTGAGCGGTGGAATGCGCAAACGGGTTGCAATTGGACGTGCACTGATTTTCAGGCCCCATATGATCCTGTTTGATGAACCAACGGCAGGACTTGATCCTGTCAGTTCAAAAAAAATCCTGACACTGATCAGTACGCTCAAAAAGTCAAATAATCTCGGTGCAGTCATTGTCACCCATATTATCGACGATGTCTTCAATGTCGCTGATCACGTAGCCGTTCTTTATCAGGGCAAAATGATTTTTGATGATGTTGTCAGTAAACTGCATGAGTCCACTCACCCGTTCATTCTATCAATATTATCCGACAAAATTCTCGAACTTTAACCTTAAAAGACAACACGCTGTATGAGAAACCCCAATGCCTTGAAATGGAGCGATCTGAAAACCGGAATATTTTTTATTCTCGGTATCGGTTTTGCTGCCTATCTTGGACTGGTGATCGGTAAAAACTCCAGCCTGTTTACTGGCGTAACCACCATAAAAATCATCTCCAATGATATGCAGGGCCTGGCCGAGAACAACTTTGTTTCGGTTTCCGGCAAAAAAATCGGAACCGTTTCAAAACTTGATTTTGTAACCAGCAAAGACTCGCTCTTTGTTGTTGCTGAACTTCGGCTCCGCAATGAATTCGCTCCCCTGGTTTCCAGGGATGCAAAAGCCACCATTAAAGCTCTTGGCATACTTGGCGACAAATATGTCGATATCACGACAGGCAAAGGTCCGGCGGTTCAAAACGGAGATTATCTCGTTCTCCAAACCGAAGAAGGTCTTGCTGATCTGACCAGCGGTGCGGGAGAGGCTCTTAAAAAAATCAATCTGCTGCTTGACCAGCTCAATAGCGGAAAAGGAGTTGCCGGCAGACTGGTTTCAGATGAAAAAATGGGCACGGAGCTCGCCGAAACGGTAAGCAGTCTGAAAACCACCTCAGCCGAGCTATCAAAAGTATCACATGAGGCAGCACATGGCAACGGCCTTCTGCCGAAGCTCCTTAACGACAAAACCATGGCAAAAAACACCGAGCAGACGATAGAGCGCCTCAACAGGGCTGCTTCAGAAACAGAGTCGCTGATCACAAAAATCAACAGCGGTCAGGGCACAATCGGTCAGTTGCAGGCAAATCCTGCTCTCTACAATAATCTCAACAGATCACTCTCATCGCTTGATTCACTGCTGATTGATCTTAAAGAGAATCCGAAACGATATGTCCGTTTTTCTCTTTTTTAAACGATCGAAAACCGATCGCCCGGCCGTATTGCCACTCATTATGACGATACTCATGGTATGGATGGGCATGATTCCCGGCAGAGCATATGGAAGCGATTTCAAGCCGCTTGAAGCGCTCTGCGAGAAGGCATTGCGCGAGGGGGTTTTTCCCGGAACAAGCATAGCTGTCCGCCATGGTGGGAAAACGGTCTTTCACCGGGCATTCGGAACCATCGACTGCCGTACACCTTCAGCCCCTGCCGACACATCGACAGTGTACGACCTTGCTTCACTGACCAAGGCCCTCGTAACGACAAGCATTGCCATGCAGCTCCGGCAACTCACCCGCTAATTCTACCCGATTTCGCGTGCAAAAGCAAGAGGTATTCACACTGGCGCAATCCATACGGGTCGTCATTCTCTCAAAGGCGGTGGTGGTGGGCGCATACCAGCGCAAACTGGAAGAGCTAGCGCGCCTGCCGGGGATCGAACTGACGGCTATCGTGCCGCCATCCTGGCGCGACCGCCGCGGCGAGGTGCGGCTGACGCGCACCCATACGGCCGGCTACGAGCTGATCGCAGCACCGCTGGTCTTCAACGGCGCCTATCACGGTTCGCTGTTCTATTTCAGCCACGGCGCATCGCCGCTGAACATGCCGATTTCCGTGGTGACCTCGACCTACAATGACATCGACAAGATGAGGCGGGATATCGCCGCCAATGCCGCCC
>JAAXUM010000095.1 GCA_013336025.1 Chlorobiaceae bacterium | reverse complement strand
GTCGGCATTTATGCCGACCCTGTTCGCAGCCGTGAAGCCATCCTTCTTGCCGGTATTTTCGAGTATTTCTGGAGAAAAAACGAAAACCTTGACCTTGCCGGACTTATCGGATCAATACAGAAACCGCCGATGCGACAGGTGGGTGTTTTTGACGTTGATACATTTTTCCCTGAAAAGGAGCGGTTCGGACTGGCAATGTCATTCAATACCATTATTGCTTCGCCAACATTCCAGAGCTGGCTTACCGGTGAACCGCTTGATGTTGACCGGATGCTGCATACACGCGAAGGAAAACCCAGGCACAGTATTTTTTATCTGGCCCACCTTTCAGACAGCGAACGGATGTTTTTCGTTACGCTCCTGCTTGAAAACGTTCTCACCTGGATGAGGGCGCAGACCGGAACTTCCAGTCTGCGTGCCTTGCTCTACTTCGATGAAGTATTCGGCTTTCTGCCGCCGGTAGCGGAGCCATCATCGAAACGCCCGCTGCTTACACTGCTCAAACAGGCAAGAGCTTCAGGGCTCGGTTGCGTTCTGGTAACCCAGAATCCGGTTGATCTCGATTACAAAGGACTTACCAATACAGGAACATGGTTTATCGGAAAGCTCCAGGCTGAACGTGACAAAGATCGGGTGCTCGAAGGGCTTAAAAGCGCCATTGCCGAAGCTGGGGGAGAAAACGGCAGGGTGGATTACGATGCCCTGATCAGCCAGCTCGGCAACCGGGTTTTTCTGATGCATAATGTTCATGAAGATCGTCCGGTTGTTTTTCAGACCCGATGGGCCATGAGCTATCTCTGCGGTCCCATGCAGCGTCCGCAGATCCGAAAACTCATGGAATCACGAAAAAAGAACGCGGCCGAACCTGCTGAGAATGCGCTGGAAGTCCTTATTCAGTCAGCCCCGGCATCGTCAACGGTTTCAGGGAGCACGCTCTCCGAAGGATTCAGCATGAAACCTCCCTCTCTTGAACCGTCTGTAAAACAGATCTTTCTGCAGTTGTACAAGAGCCTCTTCAGCACTGATCAATACGGGCAGAAAGATCT
>JAAXUM010000094.1 GCA_013336025.1 Chlorobiaceae bacterium | reverse complement strand
CTTTCTGCCCGTATTGATCAGTGCTGAAGAGGCTCTTGTACAACTGCAGAAAAACAATGGCCCAGAGTCGATCACCTCTCCCCTTCAACTGGTTTATGAACCTGCCGTCATCGGCTCGGCATCGGTTGTTTTTGCCGACCGGAAACGAAACATCAGCAAGCAGGAGAACTTACTGTTTGCCTTTCAGGATTTCGGCAGAACCGAAGGATCCATTGCCTGGGATAAAGCTGAAAAACTCAATATCCCCTCTGACAGCCTGGGCGCAGTTCCCGACACTTCAGCGGCAGGGTTTGGCGAAGTTCCGGAAAATGCCAATAAGGCAGCCAAGCTCGACCAGTTTAAAAAGTCACTTGCCGAGTGGCTGTACTACAATGCCCGGCTGAAACTCTCGCAGCACAAAGAACTTGATCTTTTCAGCCGGCCTGAAGAGTCTCAACGTGATTTTACGATACGTCTCCAGCAGGCTGCACGTGAAAAGCGCGACATTGAAGTTGATCAGCTTGAAAAAAAATTTGCTCCCCGCCTTCGGCAGCTTGAGGAAAAATCAGCTCGAGAAGAGCGTGAACTTGCAAAAGACGAAGCGGATCATGAGAGCAGAAAAGCGCAGGAACTGATCGGAATCGGTGAAACCGTGCTTGGATTTTTTCTTGGAAGAAAAAGCAGCAGAGGAATCAGCAGCGCTGTATCACGCAGGAGAATGACGGCAACGGCAAAAAGCGATGTTGAGGAGTCCCGGGAGGTAATCGAAGATCTCCATAACGAGATCGTAACACTTGAGGCGGAAATGAAAGAGATGGCCGACACCATAAGAGTAAAATGGGAGCAGCCTGAAACAGGCCTTGTCACCGAAGAGCTTGCACCGAAAAAAAGCGACATCTCCGTTCATTTCGCAACGCTTGGATGGCTCCCCTTCTGGCGCACGACGGATCTCCGGGCAAACCAGACATCACGCTCAATAGCCGCCTATGAAGCAGCAGTCTGAAACTGAGCCGCAATAAGCTTTCAAGCCCCGTTCAGTGAGATCTCTGCGCGGGCTTTCGCAGGAATATATACCCTGAAAGCAGAATAACGGCTAAAGCGGCCGCCCATATGGAGAGATTGAAACCGGAGCCCCCTTCGTACATACTGAAAGCGCCGAAAAGAAAGAAAATGCATGCGGCGCCGATTTTAATGGTTTTTTCAGGAAGTTTTGCGCCGAGCATCTTTCCGGCAATAATAGCAAGACCGTCAGAAAGCACCATGCCGATAGTCGATCCCAGCCAAACCGGAATAAAGGGATTGTTCGTGGCAAGGGTTATGGTCGAAAGCATGGTTTTGTCACCAAGCTCAGCCATGAAAAACGTTGTAAAAACAAGCCAGAACGGGTGAATGGTTGTTTTGCATGTTTCCTCATCATCATCAAGCGTGTCGCCCCGAAGGGTCCAGAATCCGAATCCGATAAAGGCTATACCGGCAACAAAGGAGATCCACTCCCCGGGCAGACGGTCACCAATGAACCATCCGATACCCGCTGAAAACACATGAACGGCAAGCGTTGCCCAGAAAATCCCCCAGATGACCACCTTTGTGTTGTAACAGGTGGCAAGGGTAAGGGCTACAAGCTGTGTCTTGTCGCCAAGTTCAGCCAGAAAAATCATCACCAGAGAGAGCCAGAAGGCATCCATACTGCAAGAGGGGCGACAGGTTTATGCGACAGAAACGCGCAGAAAAACAACCGACAAGTATACGCGACTCGCTCAACTTGTGCAAGAACAAAAAATGTGACCCTCGCGCACCTCTTGCAGATCCTGCCTACTGAACGGTTCTGGACAGTTTTGATATATCCAGCCCTTTCGAAGCAAGCTTTTTGATAATGTCAAGATACAGCGGCTCTGCCATATAGGGCGTGCGACTGAGCAGCCATAACCGTGAACCCGCAGGGTTTGAAACGGCAGCCCATGAATAATCAGGCGCAAGATCGATAACCCAGTAATCTGCCTTGAACAGTCCGAAAAAGAGGACTTTCAGTTTTGCGTTCCCCGTATCAGGAACTGCAGTTGCCACCGCCTTGATCGAGGCAGTTCTCCTGCCACGACTGCACGAGTTGCGCACCGCCACCGTTCCGTTATCCGATAAGGTATATTCCGCCTTTGTCTTCATGCATCGCTTCTGCTGGCGACTTGGAAATGAGGCAATCTCATACCAGGTTCCGCAATATCGTGCAACATCAACCGCCGCAACGGTTTCAGGCACAGGTAATGATGTTTTTTTTCCGAAAAGTCTTGAAAACATGATTGTTATTGATGAAATTATGTCCTGAGTAAAAACAGACGGATCAAGTGTTCTTTCTGTGTAACAAAGATCTGTCTCGGGAAGTTCATTAAAAACCGGCATATCCTCAGATTCGCCTCATTTGTTTATGCCATTATTTTGTGCGGAAAAACCGCTAATCAGCAACATGGTTCAACGTAAATCCGATGATTGCAGTACGAACGGCAACGTCTCGCGATATTGATCGCTGCACCGAGCTTCTCGGCATTCTTTTCAGCGAGGAACACGAGTTCGCTCCCGACGCAAGGGCACAGAAACAGGGTCTCTCGCTGGTAATCGGCAACGCTTCGAATGGCATCATTTTTGTTTGCGAGGTTGACGGCACCATTCAGGGAATGGTGATGCTGCTGTTTACGGTAAGCACCTTTATCGGTAAAAAAGCGGCGATTCTTGAAGACATGATTGTTGAGCCGCAATGGCGAGGCAAAGGAATCGGAACGCACCTGATAAACCATGCAACAGCGTTTGCAGAAGAGGAGGGCTTTGGACGCATCACTCTTCTGACCGATCACGACAACATCAAGGCGCTTTCATTCTATAACCACCTGGGATTTATTCCGTCCGAAATGAAAGTGATGCGGAAAATGCTGTAACCGGTAACCATAACCATGAATAGTCAATCCCTGCCGGCATTTCGGTGCGAAGAGTGCGGTTATGTTTATGATCCTCTCGAAGGCGATCCTGACAGCCATATTCCACCAGGAGCACCATTTGAAGCGGTGCCCGATGATTGGTGCTGTCCGGTATGCAATGTCAGCAAAAAAACGTTCAGGCTTCTGTCTTGAAGGCTCCCCTTCTATTAAACCGGACCGGGCTTTTCAGGCTCAACTTCCTTTAACGTCAAGTGAGTTGCTGTTTGCAATTTGTGCGGCTTTTCGTGCAGGATAAAGGCTCACAAGCAGACAGAGCACAATAGCGGTGACAGCAACAATCGCAAAATCACCGACTTTCATCTCCACAGGATAAGCCTCGATGATAAACGCACTTTTTGACGGAAGCTCAACAAAGCCGTAAAGCTCCTGGGCTTTGCATATCACCCAGGCAAGTCCCGCTCCGGCAGCCGTACCGAAAACCCCGGTCATACCGCCCTGAATAATAAAAATGGCCATAAATGCCGGTTTTTCAAGCCCCAGACAGCGCAGATAAAAGAGTTCCCGCTGTTTGTCGATCGCCGTCATGGCAAGGGTGCCGGTCAGGCTCAGTGCGGCAACAAGAATCACCAGCATAAGCACACTGAAACTCACCCACTTCTCAAGCTCCATAACCGCAAAAATATCGTGATATTTCTGTTCAAGAGTCCGAAGAACAAGCGTTTTTTCCATCCGGTTCTCTTTCAGCCACTCCTGCATAACCGCCAGCAGTTTTTTGTCGGAAAAACCCTTGCCTGTTCTGATATCAAGACCGGAATATTCATCAACACGCATAAGCAGAACACTCTGGGCAAAAGAATTGGATGCGAGAATAAAGCGGTCATCAAATATTTTCTGCAGAGAAAAGAGCGAGGCTACACTTGATTGTGAAATTTTAAGGGCAGGAAGAAGATAGGGGTCTGCAAGCGATTCAAGACCGATGGAAACAAGTTCGGGACTGAAAAGCGATATCTCGCTGAAAGGACGGAGTTCCGTACGATAGGCAAGCAGTTCTCCCACGCTTACCTTGTCACCCGTAAAAAAAGGGGCCGCAGCATGTTTGGCCTTCACCAGCCGTTTATGCGCACCCTCACTCAACCCCTTTATCATGACCAGTTCATTTTTTTCGGGACCGACAAGAACCGCTTCACCCTCAAGAAAAGGTTCAACGGACGCCACCCCTTGAAGGGCAGCAATCGAGTGCAGAAGCTCAGGGCTTATCCTCATACTTCTGCCGGTCTTCGGAACAACCTGGACGGGGCTGTCAAGTGTGACGAAAAGATCCCTGGCAAGTTTCTGAAAACCGTTGAGCACACTCATCACAACCAGCAGCGTACAGACCCCGACGATAATCCCCGCAAGACTGATGGCCGAAATGACATTGACAACCCTGAATCGTTTGCGTGCAAAACTGAAACGCCGGGCAATCCATAAAGCGATATTCATAAAAAAAGGCGCGTGTTGATTATCATGATCCAAGGGCAGTTCCCGGCTTCAGCGACGCGGCAATTCTTGCAGGAATAATTGCAAAAAGCAGCGTCAACAGCATCACGGACACTGAGACGACAAGATAGTCCATCGGTTCAATGAGCAAGGGTACATACTTGATGAAATAGCTTTTTTCAGGAAGCGTGATCAGATGAAAGCGCATTTCAAACAGTGAAAGCGAAAGCGCCAGAATATTACCGGCGGCAATCCCGATAAAAGCAATAAAAAATGCCTGTCCCAGAAAGATCATGCTGATTGTGCCAGGCTCAACACCAAGGGCTCCAAGCATCCCGATCTCTCTTGTTTTTTCAATGATCAGCACAAGAATCGTCGAAAGGATATTGAAAACCGCAACAACGGTAATCGTGATAATCAAAAGAGGTGTTATGTTTTTCTGGAGCTTGAGCCATTCAAACAGATTGGCATAACGCTGAAAAACCGTTGAGGAAAAAAAAGGAAATCCAAGACGCGAGGCCAGTGTTTCCGATGTTTTATCAACGAGTCCGATATTGCGAACCCGCACCTCATATCCGCTGATCATGCCCGGTCCGAATCGATCCTGAACTTTTTCAAGGTCACCAAGCAGCACAAAATCATCAAAACCCTGTTGCAGACCGGTATCATAGATGCCTTGAATGATGCCCGATTCAAGATCAAGAGATGCGAGCAGGTCAAGAATGCCGGCCTGATCGGTACCAACGTTCTCGATAGTTCCTTTTTGCATTCCGATAAGCAGAACCTTGTCGCCGGTTTTGAGTGCAAGATTCTCGGCAAGGGATTTACCGATATACAGCCCGAGTGCGTCAGGATTTTCTCTCTCTTGTCGCGTTCCAGCCAAAAGACGATTTGCAAGAAACCGCTGCATCTCGATGTCCGATATACCCTTCAGCACAACCGGTTTGACCAGAGGAACATCAGCGTTTTCCGTTGCGCTTTTGCTTTTGAGGATAAGATTTTTCTCATAAAAAGGCGACGCACTCTCAACTTCAGGATAACTCCTTATTGCGCTGAGATCGGAACGCGTTTCGGCAAAATCGTGATCGTCAGACTGACGAACCTGAAGATGAGCACTGAAGGTGATAAGTTT
The DNA here is from genome assembly GCA_013336025.1 of Chlorobiaceae bacterium. Taxonomy (GTDB): domain Bacteria; phylum Bacteroidota; class Chlorobiia; order Chlorobiales; family Chlorobiaceae; genus Chlorobium. The sequence continues at coordinate 169 of JAAXUM010000094.1, read as the reverse complement.
TTTTTCAATGCTGACAGCAAATCCTTTGACAATAGAGAGAGTAAGAATCAAGGCTGCCGTTCCGACTGCAATGCCTATAACCGAAGCCAGAACAATAAACGTCGGCTTTGAACCGGAACGCTGTCTGAATGCAAAACGTCTGGCAATAAAAAAAGCGGCCCTCATATTG
>JAAXUM010000093.1 GCA_013336025.1 Chlorobiaceae bacterium | reverse complement strand
CCTGGGTACAGCAGCAGATTCATGAGCCGGGGGCATTCAGCCGAACGCTTGAAACCTTACCCTATTACCGTGAACTTGAGGTCTATCGTGAAGACATACTGAAAAAAATCGGAGAATTTGCCGGAACAGCAGGCAATATGCTGCTTGGCACCATTTCGTCGTTTACCTTTTCAGCGGTCAACGAGCTGTTTCTTCTGTTTTTCTTTTTGTACACCATGTTCTTTTTTCTCAAGGATGGAAGGGATATCCTTGACAAAATCCTCTCCTATCTTCCACTCGCTGAAGGCGTAAAGGCCCGGCTTCTTGAAAAGTTTCTTTCGGTTACCAGGGCGACCTTGAAAGGCTCGGTCGTGGTTGGTCTTGTTCAGGGTACGCTTGCTGGTCTTGCACTGCATTTTGCAGGTATCGACAGTGCCCTTTTCTGGGGTGCCATCATGACCCTGCTCTCATTTATTCCCGTTCTCGGTTCGCCGCTTGTATGGGTGCCGGCGGTGATCTATCTGCTCCTTATCGGGCAATACCCGCAGGCATTGGGCGTATTGTTGTTTTGCAGCATTATTGTTGGTCAGATAGACAATATTCTTCGTCCCATACTGATTGGCCGCGATACCAAAATGAATGAGCTGATGATTTTTCTCGGCACACTCGGAGGGCTCGGGTTATTCGGTATTATCGGCATTATTGTGGGGCCCATTGTGGCAGCCCTCTTTGTCACTGTCTGGGAGATATACGGAGAGGCCTTCAGTGACTATCTCGATGAGGTAAGGGGGAAAAAAGAGGTCTGACCGGCAGAGCAGGTTTGTCATACCGGTCAGAGCGTCTTTTCAGTTTACGCGGACAACCTCTTCAGCAGAAAAGAAGAATCCGGCTTCAATGGCTGCGTTTTCGGCAGAGTCTGAGCCGTGAACAATGTTCTCGCCCTTGCTGTCGGCATAGAGCTTGCGAACGGTGCCTTCAGCAGCCTCCGCAGGGTCGGTTGCTCCGATCAGTGTACGGAAATCAGCAACGGCGTTTTCCTTTTCAAGAATCATCGGCACGCATGGCCCGGAAGACATGAACTCAACCAGTTCGCCATAAAACGGCCGTTCCCGATGCACCGCATAAAATTCACCTGCAGTTTCTTTTGTCAGTCTGGTTTTTTTCATGGCGATAATCCGGAACCCCGCGCGTTCGATTTTGTCGGTTACTGCACCGATGAGCTGCTTTTTTACGCAGTCCGGTTTCAGAATGGTTAATGTTCTTTCCATTGTTGTAAAAGAATTTGTGTTGCTGAAAACAAAAGTTCGAGCGAAGATACACAAACTCGCCGGATAAACGAAAATGAGCTTTCCGAATGGGAAGCAATGGTGTCTTGAAACGAGTGAAAAAGGTTCTCAATACGCGTTGTACCCCGAAAGCTCCGGTTCACGGTTCACCCTCCGGGTAAAAGTTTATTCAGCCTGTTCATCCTGACTGATAACGGTTGTCTTTACCACACAATCAAACAAGCTGCTGATCTGCTTCACTTCAATCCCCCCGCACACTTTCTCCGGAATACCCGGTTGATGAGGAGCAAGCTTATTGATACTATAAAAGAAACTCGGATAAGGGCAATTCCGGAGGTATTTTGAAGCATTTATATGCCTTTTTTTGGTACCTTTTATGATTGTTAATCATTTCAATAACCGGCGTTTTTTAATACTTGTTACGTTTATGTGACATGATAGCTGTAACTGTTTCTGATATATAGGATTATTATTATATCTCCAATATATTCGAGTTTAAAGGACTGATTTTATCTCACAGCAATTCAAGCCGCATCCATGCACGAAGAGACATCGTATCGTTCTTCACTGGAACACATTGCCGGTGAATTGAAAAATGCCCGTATTAAAAAAAATCTCTCATTTGAAGAGATCAGTCGATCTGCCGGGATAAATAAAAGTCATCTTGAAAAGATCGAAGAGGGTGATTTTGCATTTCTTCCGAAAATCTATGTATTTGCAACGCTCAAGTCATATGCCCGGGAGTTGGGTGTTGGTGATGACACACTTCTTGAACAGTGTCGCAAGGAGCTGCAGATGCCGCTTATTGGTAGTAGTGAGAATATCAGCAGCGGTGGTGAAAATGTGCGTGTTCAGGAAATGCAGAAAAAAGTGTCAGCGGATGAGTTCTCCTTTCTTTCGTGGCTTGGGGGACTCGTGGGTTCTCGCAGCATTGTGGTTCTGATTGTCGCGCTCTCTATTCTGCTCTTTCTCTTTTTTATCCGTAAGCCCCCGTCTGCACCACCTCCGATTATCGAGCCCACGGCGCAGACGCCGGTAATGTTGCCTCCCTCTTCCGACGGTGCAGCAGTTGATACGCTCTCCGGTTCGTCAGATATCCCGAGTGAGCCCATAGCAGATGTTCCTCCTCCGGCACCTGTGGTCACTTCGCCAAAAGCGGCAATGCCAGCTGATTCCGTCACTTCACATCCTGTTTCACACTCTCGTCAGCGTCTTGTTGTACGTATTATTGCCGATACCTCCTGGGTCAAGGTTATTGCTGATGACAGCGCCAAAGTCTATCCCGGCGGGCGGTTTCCCTCCGGAACGGTGCTTCGCTATGAGGGAGAAAAAAAATTATGGGTCAGCATTGGACGTCCTGGTAATGTCGAGCTTATACTGAACGGCAAAAAAATCCCTCCATTTACCGAGCGCACGCTTGTTTTTGAATAGGCTTCAAGTTTGCTCTGCCAATCAGGGTGATCAGGTTATAACCTGGCCAATAAAACAGGACAAAAAAAGTCCGCATTAAGGGAATTAATAGTTCTGTTTGATCATTTCCTTATGCATCGTTCCAGTAAGGTTTGTTTTGCGTTGGGCAATAAAGTATAAAACAATAATGGAAGCATTCAGTAACAGGGTAGTCGTTATCACCGGCGCGTCGGGAAATCTTGGCCGCGTTGCTGCCGATGCGTTTTATGATGCCGGAGCGGCTCTTGCACTTGTGGATCTTAAGCCTGTCGATGCTGCTGAAGAGGTGCGGAGCCCTGAACGGCTATTCTGTGTTACCGGTGATCTTGTCAGTTCGGTTGATGCCCAGGCTGTTATTGATAAGATAATGGAGCACTATGGCCGGATCGATGTTCTTGTAAATATTGCCGGTGGAATTGTTATGGGAGTACCTGTTCATGAAACGTCTCGCGAAAGCTGGGAGTTCATGTTTAACCTCAATGCCGGAACAGTATTCAATACTGCACGAGTCGTTATTCCCGGAATGAGGGCTCGCGGAAGAGGATGGATCATCAATACTGCGGCACGGGCAGCATTGGCAGGCAAGGCGGGAATGGCCGCTTATGTTGCATCGAAATCGGCAGTGATACGTCTTACCGAAACGCTTGCAGAAGAGAACAAACGGGAGGGCATCAACGTGAACTGTGTGTTGCCGGGCATTCTTGATACACCCATGAACAGGTTATCTATGCCCCGGGCTGATTTCAGTACATGGGTGGCCCCTGAAGCTCTTGCGGATGTTTTTCTTTTTCTTGCCTCAGATGCGTCAAGGGCTATCAACGGTGCATCAATTCCTGTGTATGGAACCGGCTGATAGAGGCCGTGATGTGTTGTTCGAAAAAAAGTTTATTTGCATTATTTGTTTTAAATAACCGGAAAATTCAGACAGGGGCAGCATGAAAATTTTTGATTCTATAACCAAAACGGTTGGAAATACGCCGCTTGTGCGGTTGCAGAGACTCAAAGAACCGAACGGGGCAGAGATTCTGCTGAAACTTGAATCCTTCAATCCTCTTTCAAGTGTCAAGGACAGGATCGGTATAGCCATGATTGAGGATGCTGAAAAAGCCGGCAGAATTACAAAAAATACGACAATCATCGAGCCCACAAGCGGCAATACCGGCATTGCGCTTGCCTTTGCCTGCGCGGCAAAAGGGTATGCGCTTATGCTCGTTATGCCCGATACCATGAGCATTGAGCGTCGTCGGCTGATGCAGATGCTCGGAGCCAAACTTGTGCTTACCGAAGGATCCGGCGGGATGAAGCTTGCCATAGCAGAGGCTGAACGTCTTGCGGCTTCTGTTCCCGACAGTCTTATTCTGCAGCAGTTTCAGAACCCGGCCAATCCGGCAGTTCATCGCTCCACCACGGCAATCGAAATCTGGAATGATACCGATGGAAAGGTTGACGTTTTTATTGCAGGCGTCGGTACTGGTGGGACGATAACCGGCGTGGGCGAAGTGCTCAAGCAGCACCGGCCTGACATCAGGGTTATTGCTGTGGAGCCGGCTGATTCGCCGGTGCTTTCGGGTGGTCAGCCAGGTCCGCATAAAATTCAGGGAATCGGTGCTGGTTTTGTTCCCGCCATTCTCAATCGCGATGTGATTGATGAGATTATTACCGTCAGTAACGAGGATGCTGGACGCACAGCTCGTCTTCTTGCCTCTTCCGAAGGCATTCTGTGCGGAATATCATCAGGAGCAGCTCTTTTTGCTGCCCTTCAGGCAGGAAAAAAACCTGAAATGGAAGGAAAAACCATTGTTGTGCTTTTACCGGACAGCGGAGAACGTTATGTTTCCACCTGGTTATTCGAAGAGCCGCAAGTATAGTATCTTGCAGAACAGAAAACGGTTTAGGCCGCATTCAAGAATCTTTTCAAAGAGAGTTAAGCGCCATGAAGGTTTATTTTGATAACAATGCCACAACGCCGCTTCATCCGGAAGTGAAAAAAGAGCTGACGGCTGCAATGGAAATGTTTGGTAATCCATCGAGCATGCACTCCTATGGCCGGGAAGCAAGGGCGAATGTAGAGGACGCGCGAAGCCGTGTTGCCCGGTTTATCGGAGCGCATGAAAACGAGATCGTTTTTGTCGGAAGCGGTTCAGAGGCAAACAACACCGTGCTTTCGCTTTTTGTCTGCTCATCCGGGCAGTGTATTCCCGGTCTGAAAATGCGCAATACCATTATTACGACAAAAATCGAGCACCCCTGTGTGCTTGAGACATCCGATTGTCTTGCGCATCGAGGGGTGAAGGTGAAATATCTCGATGTTGACCAGTACGGTAAAATTTATCTCGATCAGCTTGACTCGATGCTTGACGACAGTGTCGGTCTGGTTTCAGTCATGATGGCAAATAATGAGATCGGTACCATGCAGGATATTGCAGCCATCACCGAAATGGTGCATGAGCGTGGTGCGTATATGCATACTGATGCCGTTCAGGCGGTTGGCAAAGTTCCGGTTGATGTCAGTAAGCTTGGTGTTGATTTCCTTACAATTTCAGGGCATAAAATATATGGACCGAAAGGAGTTGGTGCTCTTTTTGTGAAAAACGGCATCCCATACTGCCCGTTTATCAGAGGGGGTCATCAGGAGAAGGGCCGGCGTGCAGGCACCGAGAACACGCTTGGCATTATGGGTCTTGCCAGGGCTGTTGATATGCGAGTGCTTGAAATGGACGATGAGCACCAGAGGCTGCTTGTTCTTAAACAGGCTCTGCGAAAGGGTATAGAGGAGCGTATTGATGATATTTATTTCAATGGTCATCCAACGGATTCACTTGCCGGTACGCTTAACGTCTCTTTTCCCGGAGCTGAGGGTGAAGCCATTCTTCTCTATCTTGATCTTGAAGGAATAGCGGTGTCAACCGGATCAGCCTGTGCATCAGGTTCTCTTGATCCCTCGCATGTGCTGCTTGCAACCGGTGTTGATGCGGAAAGAGCGCACGGCTCCATCCGGCTGAGCCTCGGAAGAGAGAGCTCGATGGAAGAGGTTGACTATGTGCTTGATGTTTTACCACGAACTATTGAAAGAATCAGAAACATGTCTACGGCATACATAAAAGGAGGACTCCATGCTACAAGCAGGTGAATGGGCATATACCGAAAAACTGAAGGAACACTTCATGAGCCCGAAAAATATTTTACAGGGTGAGAATACCGACGAATTTGACGGTGTTGGAATGGAGGGAAATTTGCAGTGCGGTGACCAGATGATGGTTGTCATAAAGGTTGACAAGGAAAAAGAGGTTATTACGGATTGCCAGTGGAAGACCTACGGCTGTGCAAGCGCTATTGCAAGCACTTCGATTCTGTCCGAAATGGTCAAAGGCCGAACGCTTGACGATGCCTTCAACATCTCTCCCAAAGAGGTAGCCATGGAACTTGGTGGTCTGCCTGATCACAAGATTCACTGTTCAGTGCTTGGCGACAAGGCGCTGCGGGCAGCCATCAATGACTTTTATACCCGCAATGGCATGCTGGACAAGGTTAAGCAGTCGCAGGTGAAAATTGTCTGCCAGTGCATGAGCATCAGTGACCATGATATTGAGGACGCTGTTCTTGAAGGGGCGCGCACGTATTTCGAGTTGCAGGAGCGCACTAAACTTGGAACAGTATGCGGTCAGTGCAAGGATGAAGCTGAATCATTGCTTGAAAAATTCAAGCATATTCATTTCGGCGCATAAGTACGTATATTTTGCGGAACCAATGGAACCGTTAACGGAACGAGGCAGGGGTTGCTCTTCAGCCCCTGGGGCTTTTTGACAGCGTGGGATAATCAGGCATGAACCAGGACGGTAAAAAATTTTTCATTCATACTTTCGGCTGCCAGATGAATCAGGCCGACAGCGGCATTATGACATCGATCTTGCAGCGTGAAGGGTTCCGTCCGGTTGATCATGAGGATGAAGCGGATATTGTTCTTCTCAATACCTGTGCTGTTCGCCAGAACGCTGTCGAACGCATAGAGCACTATCTTCAGCACTTGCAGGGGGTGAAGAAAAAAAGAAAGGGAGTTCTTGTAGGCGTTACAGGTT